>JBFFLM010000102.1:0-5640 GCA_041554835.1 Methanogenium sp. | reverse complement strand
GATTTTTTTTCTCTTTTCAAGTTCCCCTCTCTCGCGGACTACTTCGACCGGTTCTTCAGAACAGGGATCAAATCCCAGGTAATACATCGCTGTCGAACGGGTAAGAGGGGACGGGGTGAATATCTGAAACTGGTTTCCATGCAGATGGTATTGGATGAGAAAATCTCTCGTTGCGTATACGTCTTTCCTGCGTTCACCCGGATGACCGACGATGATGTACGGAATGAGACGTGAGGTGATTCTTTCATCCCTGCAGATCCGCTCATAGAGCCTGTAGAATTCATTGAAGGCGCTGGTGGACGACTTTCCCATGTGGCGAAGAACACTGTCACTTCCTGATTCAGGGGCAATTTTCATGTGTCCAGATATATTGCCTTTCAGGATTTTTCGCAAGAACTGTTCCGGTAACAGGGGGGTCTCGAAGCGCAGGCCCGATCCGATGAAGACATGGCGGATTCCCGGACATTCGGCAGCTGCATCAAGCAGCGATATATAGTCACTGATGCCGGGAAGAAGATTTCTGCAAACCTTTCCGTCTTTGATGCAATCGTGCGTGGGACATCCGCCGATAGCACAGCCCGAACCATACATGTTTGCGGAGGGGCCTCCGATATCAGTGATCGTGCCGCCAAACCCCGGCACTTTTGCAATAGTCCGTATTTCCCGCAGAACAGACTCTTTGCTTCTGGAAACAATTTCAGGTCCCTGGTGGGCGGTTATTGCGCAAAATGCACAATTGCCGTAGCATCCCCGGTGGGCCGTAACGGAGTCACGGATCATCCTGTATGCAGGAATGTCATGGTATTTTGGATGTGGCATCCGGGTAAAGGGAAGATCGTATATCGCATCCAGTTCACTGCTGGTCAGGATCCGGGCAGGGAACTGGACAAGGTGCCGTGTATCCTGTTGCTGGGAGATGATATGATTTGGGTTGTATTTTTCAAAGAGGCAGAATGCCTGCGCAAATGACTTTTTGTCATCTCGGACTTCTTCGAAGGGGGGAAGCTCAATGGCATTGCCAAGGTCGTCGGTGGTTTTTCTGGCAACTGCGGTTCCGGATATCCTGAGGTTGGACAGATCTTTGTTGTCACGGAGTGCGGATATCGTCTCGAGCAGGGGGTATTCTCCCATACCGTGGATAAGGAGGTCCGCCTTGCTGTCAAAGAGGATGCTACGCCTGACGGTATCCGACCACCAGTCGTAATGGGCAATGCGCCTGAGTGAGGCCTCGATGCCGCCGATGATGATGGGAACTCCTTTACATGCAGCCCGAATCTGACTGGAATAGACCTGAACAACCCTGTCCGGGCGGATTCTGTAGCGTTTACCGTCCCCCTTTTTGGAAAAATATGGTTCTCCTCCATCGCAGTACGGGTCATCCTTGCGTGGGATTCCCACGGCGGTATAATTAATCACCATGGAATCCATTGCGCCGCCGGATACCGCAAATGCAAGGTTAGGTCTGCCAAATTCCAGAAATGCACCGGATTCTTTCCACCTTGGCTGGGAAAGGATGCCGACCTTGAAGCCATGGTGTTCAAGGAACCTGCCCAGTACCGCCATTCCGAACGATGGGTGATCGATATATGCATCGGGTGTAACGATGACAATGTCGCAACTATCCCAGCCGCGTTTTCTCATCTCTTTTGCGGACGTTGGAAGAAATGTACTGGTATTCATGGTGATGAAGCTGCATTCTAAAAATGCGCTTTGTACTATTCATTAGTCCTTCAGGTAAAAAAAGAGTAGAATGGTGAAAGATTATCCGTCAAGTATCTCGTACGCTTCTGAACGGTAGGAGTCCATAACGTACGGGATGCCGGAGATCTTTGCTGCTTCTTCGGTCAGGGAGAAGACATCGTTACGGGAGACAGACCTGAGGCTGAAGTTGCGGCTTCCTGCCATGATCTGCTGCATGCCGGTCCTGAAGCGCTGGGCGTAGGTGTAGATACCGATTGCACCGAGTGGGATTTCATTGATCCTCTCGCCGTATTTTTCCTTGAGCTCTTCGTAGGTTACGAATATCTCTTCAACCGTTGTTCCGTATTTGGAAACGGTCTTGGGGAGTTCGCCCTTCTCAAGCCACTTGCCGATGTTCTTTCCAACCATGCCCGGAATCATGAGGCCGCGACCCATACAGACCGCCTTGAAGTACGGTGCACCCATGGCGAGTGCCTTGAATGCATTTGCTTCGTCGCCGAATCCTCCTGCAATAGCAAGGTCGGGCACACGCAGGCCCTTCTTTTCGAGTTCCTGTGCAAATTCGTAGGTGAGGGACTGGAGATAGAACGTTGGAATGCCCCACTCGTTCATCATCGGCCACGGGCTCATGCCGGTACCGCCTGGTGCACCGTCAATGGTGAGCAGGTCGATCTTTGCCTCTGCACAGTAACGCATGGCCATTGCAAGCTCTTTCATGGAGTACGCGCCGGTCTTCAGCGTTACGCGCTTGAATCCGATGTCACGAAGGCGATCGACTTCCTCGAGGAATCCTTCCTTGGTCACAAATCCGAGACGTGAATGACGCTCAAATTCTTTAATAGCTCCCTCCTTGAATGATGCCTGCACATCTGCGCGGGTCGGGTTCGGAAGGACGATGTAGCCGCGTCTCTTCAGTTCGAGGGCCCGATCCAGGGAACCTACCTTGATCTCACCGCCGATGCACTTTGCACCCTGGCCCCACTTCAGTTCGAGAGTCTCAAGCTCGTGCTTTGCAGAGACGTATTCCGCGGTTCCAAGCCGCGTGTCCTCGACATTCATCTGGACTAAGATCTCTCCATAGCCTTCGTGGAATTTCCTGTAGGTATTAATCCTGCGGTCCATCTCAGGGGATTCAACCACTTTATGGTTCGAGTCCAGTTTGAGACCCGGGTCAATACCGCAGACGTTTTCACCACATACAAGAGTGATACCGGATATTGCCGCACCGACGGCAAAGTGCTCCCAGTTTGCACGGGCGATTTCTGTCGAACCGAGTGCACCGGTAAAGATCGGTACTTTCATCGGGACCTTGATATCCCATCCGTATTCGGTTTCCACATTGACATCATCGAAGACGGCGGTGTCCGGATTTGCCTCAACGCCCTCGGGAAGGCCGTTTGCACCTACGGCGTAGCCATGGATATTCAGGTGTGAATAATCGACCGGGTAATTCTTGTCTGCACCTGCTGTTATCTCTCCGAAGGGGCCCGGATAGAGCACTTCACGCCCACGAAAAGATGAAAGCCAGATTTCACAGTTCCCCTTACATCCGTCTACACAGCGTGTGCAGATACCGGATACCGGGGCAACGTTACGTGAACGGTTCGAGGTGTGAACCGCCTCGTTTGCATTAGGCTGCCTAAGATTCATTGTCAACTCCTTTGATTGCAGTATAAGTGCCGCTATAGTATTTAGGGGAAATTGTTTGGAACCCTTGTGTTCCCACCGGTGCTGGAGGGATGCGGCACAAATCACCACCGGCAGGGTTATACCAAACAGGAATACATTTTCCTGAGATGGTAAATAAATGTTTTTATTTTTTATATAGTCTATATTCTGGTATATATGCTGAAAATATTAGAAAAATCCGTTTAATTTGGAAAATAACGTCATTATGGGTAAAAAAGAAAATTGGGGAAAAGGAATGGGTTATTTAAATTCAATTCCGACATCTTTCATGCCGTTTAATCGTGCAATATTCAGGACAAGCGGGGTAATACCTTCAATTATGGGTGACATTGAAAGGGGCCCTGCATCATATGCCCTGAGATGTGAGACATTTTCAACTATCCCCATGACGACCCGTTTGGCATCATTGTCGTCACCACATACCGCGACGGAGTAATCCAGCTCTTCATCGAGATGTTTCCATTTATTCGCCGCTACATTATTGAATGCCACAACGATACGGGCACTTTCGGGGAGCATATTTTTCAGTGCCAGAGCAGCAGAACCTTCCGGGGGTGGCTGATAGGTAAAATAATCATTCCTGGCGATGGGATTGATTGGAGAGATTATGATCTTGTCTTCAAACCCGGAGAGTGAGCCGATGGTGGATTTGAGATGTTTGAAAGGTATTGAAAGAACGATGACATCTCCCCCGTCTACGGCATCCTGGTTTGTTCCACCACTGCAGTAACAATTATTGCACCCTCTCCCTTTGAGGAGATCGATGGTGCAACTGCTTGTTTCCTCGGCACGATCTTTGTCCCTCGATCCGAGAATGACCTTATACTTATGAGAAAGTCGTCTGGCCAGTCCTTCGCCAATCTCTCCCGTACCTCCAACAATGCCTATCTTCATATCTGGTCTCCGGGGCGCATTCAGTAATCGAAAACCCCTTTGATTGTACATACAACCTCTCCTGATATTAGTCTATTTGATTGGAATATGCCGCCAGAAGGGTTATCGCAGTAAGCAGATGTGTCCGGGTCAGTTCGGAACGGATTTCCGTGGCAGGGTCGGGGATAGGATCCATCCCCTCATTATTCTCATATTGCTCCGGAAGGCCCGGAATAGATCTCATTACTTTGTGGCCGAGAGCCTGGACGATAAAATGAGATGCCATTATTCCGGAGGAAACCTTCGTGCATCTGTTGCAATGTCTACAATAGCCGGTAATCCCGAGTTGAGTGCCTCGATAATCGCCGGTTTTAGTTCTTCGGGTCTTCCTACGGAACTGCCGAATCCTCCGCATGCCCGTGCATACTCCGCAAAATCCGGATTGAGGAGTTCTGTGGCAAAATTAGGGTAATTTTCCGTCATCTGTTCAACCTGTATCATTCCCAGTTGCCGGTTGTTGAGAATCACCACAATAATCGGAAGTTCGTACTTCACTGCGGTGACAAATTCTGCCATGGCCATTGAAAATCCCCCGTCACCAGTGATGCAGAAGACATCCCTGTCGGGGTAGGCCAGTTTTCCGGCAAGGGCGCCGGGTAGTCCAAAGCCCATCGTCGCAAGATACCCCGACATGGCAAATCGCTGATGCTGCATACGGAAATTGCGCCCGAACCACCACTGGTTCTCCCCCACATCAACCGTAATTACCGCATTTTCCGGTACAATTTCAGAGAGTGTTTTCATGATGAAGGGAGGGCGGACAGGAACCGCGGATGCATCTGCTTCGCGATCCCTCTGTGCATTCCATGCGGTTTTCATAGCTGCAATCTTTTTTAGCACCGGATTGGTTTCCCGTTCCCTGCATAATTGTTGCAGTGCAGGAATCACCAGTGCGCATGCACCCCACAGAGGATAGGCATGAGGTGAAATACCCAGCTTAACCGGATTGATGTCCACCTGAATGATGTCGCTATCGAGAGGTAGATTGGTATAGGTGGAAAATCCCACTCCGAGGGTGATGAGGAGATCTGCCTCCCGCACCAGGTCCCTGGTTGACGGTGCGCCAACCGAACCCAGAATTCCGACGTTCCATGGATGAGAATCCGGAAGAATTCCTTTGGCCCGGAACGTGGTTGCAATCGGGGCGGCGATGGTCGAGGCAAACCGGACAATTTCTTCAGCGGCGTCGTATGCTCCCCATCCGGCAATGATTGCCGGATGCTCAGATGCATTGATTTTTTCAGCGGCTTCGGCAATGACGGATTGTTCTGGAAGAATATTGGCGCCGGCGATGACAGATTCACGTCTGCAGTGTTC
>JBFFLM010000101.1:0-5644 GCA_041554835.1 Methanogenium sp. | reverse complement strand
GAATGGCGGAGTTCATACTCCCCGGGAGTGGCGGAGACGAAGATCACCGGGCGCATATACTCCTCGAACTCATGAAATTTCAGCGGGCGGTTGTCGAAGGCCGAAGGAAGGCGAAAGCCGTAGTCGACAAGGGTTTTTTTCCGCGAATAGTCTCCGTTGAACATGCCGCGGACCTGAGGGAGCATCTGGTGGCTTTCATCGATGACCATCAGGAAATCATCGGGAAAATAGTCAAGGAGGCAGAACGGTTTTTCTCCCTTCTGCCGGTGATCGAAGAACCGGGAATAGTTTTCAATGCCCTTGCAGTACCCGGTCTCCTCGATCATCTCGATATCATAGAGGGTCCTCTGTTTCAGGCGGTGCGCCTCGAACGGACCGAGTTTTGGGAGCGTCTCTTCCAGTTCCTTTCTGATCTCTTCGATGGCTCCCGCCTTCACCTCCTCGGGGATGACGTAGTGCCGGGCCGGGTAGACGAAGAAGTAGGACATGGTCTCGAGCCGTTCATGGGTCGTACGGTCAATCTCCGAGATCCGGTCAATTTCATCACCGAAGAGTTCGATGCGGATGATGTTGTTGAAGTATGCCGGGACAAAATCAATGGTGTCCCCCTTGACACGGAATCTGCCGGGAAGCAGTTCGATATCATTGCGCTCATACTGGATATCGATAAGACGGGAGAGGATGTCCCTGCGTTCGCACCGGTCACCGACATTCAGTTCAAACCCGAGTTTTTCAAAATTCTCGGGGTTGCCGAGCCCGTAGATTGCCGAGACCGATGCAACGACGATGACATCGTCTCGCGAGAGCAGCGATGCGGTTGCGGAAAGCCGCATCTGTTCGATCTTCGGATTAATGCTGGCGTCTTTTTCGATATACTGGTCTTTTTGGGGGATATAGGATTCCGGCTGGTAGTAATCATAGTAGGAAACGAAGTATTCAACCCTGTTGGACGGGAAAAAATCCCTGAATTCGTTATAGAGCTGGGCAGCGAGGGTCTTGTTATGGGCAAGAACAAGCGTGGGTTTCTGTATATTCTGTATGACATTTGCAATGGTGTAGGTCTTCCCCGAACCGGTCACTCCCAGGAGTGTCTGGTACCGGGCCCCGCTCCCCAGTCCGCGGGTCAGCCGATCGATCGCTTCCGGCTGGGATCCCTTCGGAGAGAATTCCGAAACCAGTTCAAAGGACGTCATGCACCTATCTTCTTTTGACGCAGGAGGCGGTTATAGGTTATTGCAAACCGGTGCGCCTCGTCGCGGATCTCCTGAACGAACAGCGAGGCCGTATCCTGTTTTTTCACCGGGAGCGGCTGGGAGAGGCCGGGGATGAAGAGTTCCTCCTCCCGTTTTGCGATGGAAATGATGGGGATCTTCACGCCGAGTTCGTTGAGGGCATCGACCGCCGAGGAGAGCTGTCCCTTTCCACCGTCGATGATGACGAGATCGGGGAGGTCGCCGCCCTCATCGAGAATTCTCCGGTACCGGCGGGTGACCACTTCCCGGATTGCGGCAAAGTCGTCGATGCCCTCGACGGTCTTTATCTTGAATCGCCGGTAATGCCGTTTGTCCGGTCGGCCGTACCTGAACTGCACCATCGATCCGACCATCGCCGTTCCGGCAAGATGGGAGATGTCGAAACACTCGATGACTTCCGGAGGGTCGGGGAGTCCTATCCGTTTCTGGAGCGAACGGACCTTCCTCTCCCCGCCGAAAAAGACGGTTTCGATGTTTCGTGCGACGAGGTCAAGGAGATTTTTCTTTTCCCCTCTCTGGGGCACGGTAATCCGGACCTTCCTTCCCTTCTGGGCCGAGAGAAACTCCCCTATCGCTTCATCGGGAGGTTCGGGCAGGATCAGTTCGGCTGGCGGTTCGTTCTCCGAGTAGTACTGTACCAGAAATTCTTCAACCGCTCCGTCCTTCCCGTCAAAGACGAACTCCTGTTTCTCCCCGAGTGTCCCTTTGAAGACCGAGAAGAGCATCAGGTAGAGAACATCCTGCCTGACGATGTAGTTGATGATGTCTTCGTCGGTGGCCGTTGTCCGCGCGATGTGCTGGCGATCGGAGAGATGGCGTACGGCATCCATCTGGTCCCGGAGCTCCATCGCCCGTTCGAATTCCTGGTTCGCGGCGAAGGTCTTCATCTCCGCCTCCAGTCTTCGCATGAGTTCTTTCGCATTGCCTTTGAGGACTTCTGCCGCACGACCGACCCGGACCATATAGTCGTCCTCGCTGATGGTTCCCCTGCAGGGGGCGATGCAGGTGCCGATATGATATCTCAGGCAGGGACGTTTCGGCATCTTCCTGCAGGAACGAAGCATGAATGTCTTCTTCACCACCTGGAGGACATGGTCCCTCTCCCTCCCGGAGACGAAGGGGCCGAAGTAGGTGCCCCTCTCCTGTTTGCTGCGGGCAATGGAGATCCGCGGGAATGGTTCTTCGGAGAGGTAAATGTAGGCGTAACTCTTCGAATCCTTGAGATCGATGTTGTATTTCGGGCGGTACCGTTTGATGAGGGAATTTTCCAGGATCAGCGCCTCGACTTCGGTCCCGGTGACGATGAAATCGATGTCCCTGATGGCTCCAATGAGGGCGGAAGTCTTTGGATCATGATCCGATTTGGTAAAATAGCTGGCAACGCGTTTCTTCAGGTTTTTTGCCTTGCCGACGTAGATGATCGTCCCGTCCCCGTCCTTATAGAGGTAACACCCGGGGAGGTCGGGAAGGGAACGGTAGTCAATCATGGACGTTCAGGAGGGGCTGCAGGAACCGGCCGGTGTAGCTCTGCGGTGTGCCGGCTACCTCTTCGGGTGTACCTGCTGCGATGATTTCACCTCCGGCGTCGCCTCCTTCGGGTCCGAGATCGATGATGTGGTCGGCCGATTTGATCACATCCAGATTATGTTCGATCACGATGACCGTATTCCCCATTTCAACAAGTTCGTTCAGGACGGTAATCAGCTTTTTCACATCATGGAAGTGGAGGCCTGTCGTGGGCTCATCGAGCAGGTAGCATGTGCGTCCGGTTGCCCGTTTCGAAAGTTCCCGGGTGAGTTTGATCCTCTGTGCCTCTCCGCCGGAAAGGGTGGTCGAACTCTGGCCGAGCTTGATGTACCCGAGACCCACTTTCCGGAGGGTATCCAGTTTCTTCATTATAGACGGGATGTTCGAGAAGAGATCGCATGCCTCATCGACGGTCATATCCAGCACCTCGGCAATGGACTTCCCCTTGAACTTCACCTCGAGGGTCTCGGCATTGTACCGGGTTCCCTTGCACTCCTCGCACTCCACATAGACATCGGGCAGGAAGTTCATCTCAATTTTAATGAGGCCGTCCCCTGAACACCCCTCGCACCTGCCTCCCTTGACATTGAAGGAGAATCGTCCCGGTTTGTACCCCCGCATCTTTGCCTCTTTCGTCTCTGCAAATACCTTGCGGACCTCGTCAAAGACCTTCGTATACGTGGCAGGGTTGGACCGGGGCGTTCTGCCGATGGGGCTTTGATCGATGACGATCACCTTGTCGACCGGGGTGTCGAAGGTGAGGGAATCGTAGGTCCCCGGCTGCAGACGGGAGTGGTGAATTTCCTTCATCAGCGCCCGGTACAGGGTATCGTAGATGAGCGTGGATTTTCCCGATCCTGACATGCCGGTGACCACCGTGAAGAGGCCGATGGGGATTTGCGTCGATATGCCCTTCAGGTTGTTCTGGCGGCACCCGGTCAGGCGGATGTACTGGTCCGTTTCCCTGCGGGTGGCCGGCACCGGGATGTGTTCCTTTCGGGCGAGGTACCTTCCGGTCAGGGAGTCCGGGTTCTTCTCGATCTCGTCGGGCGTCCCTTCGGCGACGACCTGCCCGCCATGCACTCCCGCTCCCGGTCCCATATCGACGACATAGTCCGCCATCCGGATGGTGTCTTCGTCATGTTCCACGACAATGAGGGTGTTGCCGAGATCACGCAGCTTCTGGAGGGTCTCTATCAGCCGGTGGTTGTCCCGCTGGTGAAGGCCGATGGACGGTTCGTCCAGCACATAGAGGACGCCCATCAGGTTGGAGCCTATCTGGGTGGCAAGGCGTATGCGCTGGGCTTCGCCGCCGGAGAGGGTCCCTGCACTGCGAGAGAGCGTCAGGTACCCGAGGCCGACCTGTTCGAGAAAGGTGAGGCGGGATTTGATCTCCTTGATCACCTGTCGGGCGATCTCCTGTTCCCGTGGGGTGAGGTCCAGATCCGAGAAGAAGGCGAGGCATCCCGAGATGGAGAGGCTGGTAACATCCACGATGGATTTGTCCCCGACCTTGACGGCAAGGACCTTCTCCTTCAGGCGCCTGCCGTGGCAGGCGGGACAGTCGGAGATGCGCATGAACTTTTCGAGTTCCTTTCGCCGGTATTCCGATTTTGTCTGCCTGTAGAGGCGTTCGGCCTGGGGGAGCAGTCCTTCCCATTGTCCTTTGTGCGACCAGTGCGCCTCGCCGTTCTTCATCCGCATATCGAAGCGTATGTTCTCCGAAGAGCCGTACATCAGGGCATTGTACTGCGTCTCCGTGAGATCGCGAATGGGGGTGAAGATGTCAAAGCCGTAGTGCGCGGCAACCGCCGCCAAATACTGGCTGCGGTAGCCGTCCAGAAAATTCCGGTAGGTGGCGACGGCGCCGTCGGAGATGGATTTGTCCTGGTCGGGGATGATGAGGTCGGGGTCCATCTCCATCCGGATACCCAGGCCGTTGCACTCCTCGCATGCGCCGAAGGGGCTGTTGAAGGAGAACATCCGCGGCTGGAGTTCTTCGAACGACATGCCGCAGACCGGGCATGCCATATGGGACGAATAGAGCCGTTCTTCCTCGCCATCTGTTCCCACGGCAATGGCCAGCCCGCCGGACTTCTTCAGCGCCGCCTCGACCGCTTCGACGAGACGGGACCGGTCGGTCGTATCGAGGCGGTCGATGACGACGTCGATGTCATGTTTGACATACCGTTCGAGGGTAATCTCCTCATCCGTACGTACAATCTGCCCGTCCACCCGTGCCCGTGCATATCCCTCCTGGTCCAGATCACGGAGCAGCTGCTGGTAGGTCCCTTTTTTCTGGCGGATGACCGGGGCGAGGATGGTCACCTGCCCTGGGTAGTCCTCTGAAATGGCGTCGGCGATTTTTTCGGGGGACCGCGATTCTATGCGTGTCCCGTGGTCCGGGCAGTAGGGGATGCCGATCCTCGCGTACAGCAGACGGAGGTAGTCATAGATCTCGGTGACGGTGCCCACGGTACTCCGGGGGTTTTTGGAGGTGGTCTTCTGCTCGATGGAGATTGCGGGGGACAGCCCGTCTATCGAGTCCACGTCCGGTTTGTTCATCAGACCGAGGAACTGGCGGGCATAGGAGGAAAGGGATTCGACGTACCGGCGCTGTCCCTCTGCATAGATGGTGTCAAATGCGAGGGTGGATTTGCCGGACCCGGACACCCCGGTGATTACAATGAGTTTGTCGCGCGGAAGCTCTATGGTGATATTCCGGAGGTTGTGCTCACGCGCTCCACGGATCGTAATATTTTTCATGGTTCGGTTGTCCCAATATTACGTGAGACATCCTAATAGAATTACAGGTTGTACCGTGGGGGATATAAAATGACCAAGGAGAGGCCCGTCTGCGAATT
>JBFFLM010000100.1:0-5647 GCA_041554835.1 Methanogenium sp. | reverse complement strand
GGGGGCACGGGACGGGGGGTCGTTGCCACCTGCTCCTACGAGGCGCGGGAGTACGGGATACGCTCGGCGATGCCGATCAGCCAGGCGTGGCAGCGCTGCCCCCATGCCGCCTTTCTCCCGGTCAGGCACGGCCGCTATACGGAGGTCTCGGAGCGGGTGATGGCCATCCTCCGGCGCCATGCCCGCGGCGGGTTCCAGCAGGTCAGCGTCGACGAGGCCTATCTCGAGTGCACCGCCTGCACCTGCGAAGAAGCCGTGGCGATGGGAAAGGCCATCAGAGACGAAGTCCGGGCCGCCGAAGGGATCACCTGTTCGGTCGGCATCGCCCCGAACAAGACCGTCGCCAAGATCGCCTCCGATATGAACAAACCGGACGGGATGACGGTGGTCCGGCCGGACGAGGTCGCGGCATTTCTCGCGCCGCTTCCCGTGGGGACGATGCCGGGAGTCGGCAAAAAAAGCATCCCCCGCCTCGCGGGGATGGGCATCACCACGATCGGGGGTCTCGCCCGCTCGGACGTCCAGTCACTGAAGAGCTCCTTCGGCAAGTGGGGCGTCATCATGCACGAACGTGCAAACGGCATCGACGACCGCCCCGTCGCGCCGCGGGGGGAGCGAAAATCCATCGGGAGGGAGCATACCTTTGCGCAGGATACGGGCGACCGCGAGGTGATCACCCGGACCTTCGAGCGCCTCCTCGACGATGCCGTCCGCCGCCTGCGCCGGCATCACGCCCTCTGCCGGACCGTCACCGTGAAGGTGCGGTTCACGGGGTTTGTAACGAAGAGCAGGGCGAAAAGCCTCCCCCACCCGACGCATGACCGGGCGACGCTGCAGATCACCGCGCTCGCCCTTCTCGACGAGCTTTTAACCGGGCCGCCCGTCCGGCTGGTGGGGGTGGCGCTCTCCTCGCTCGAACCGGACGAAGGGGGCCAGACCCGGATCGACGACTTCCTCAGGGAATCGTAACGGTGCCCGTCAGGACAGGTGTGGTGCGAAAAAAGGTATTGGGAAAAAAGGGGTGTGATGGCATGGAGGACCTACTTCCCCTGTGTGGTAATGCAGATTGGACTTTTCACCGGGTTCGTGTTCTGGTGTGTCTTCGGATTTTTCAAACCCTTCTTAGGGTTCGGGTTCTTCTTCAGGTTCTTCTTTGGGTTCTTCTTCGGGTTCAGGTTCGGGTGTGGATTCGGATTCATCGTCTTCCTCCGTCACCGCTCCGCCGAAGAAGAAGGCACGGAGCTGCTCCCACAGAGAGCGTTTGCCGGTGTTCCATGCCTTCTTGTTCTCGTTGAGGACCTTGTTTATGGCCGGACGATCCCCGTCGCCGGTCGCATTCATGAACGATTGCTGATTCGATTCGATGATCCCAAGCGATTCTCCTGCGGTCGTGGTGTCATACCCCGATGCATTGAAGATGTTGATAATCTCCTCTCCATACATCGAGCGATTCTCATACCGTAGTTCAAGATGGGCCGCGTCGATGGCGGTGTAGTTCTCACGGAGCTGGTTCATCTCCATGGTGCCGTTTGCCGAGCCATTTTGCCTGATACAGTTGTTCAGGGACATCCGAAGCTGCTTGGTGAGCGCACTGTTCTTCGCGGTCACCGAGGTGATCTGTCCGTTTTTGCCGGAGGCAAGCGCCGCCCTGAGAGCGTCTTCCTGTCCGGTCAGCTGTGCCAGCACCGCCTCTGCCTTCGTGGTAGTATACCCCGAGGCATTGACGACTGCGATCAGGTCTCTCCCCCATGCAACGCTGTCATTGAACTGCTGCATCCTGAACTCATTCGTTACTGCACTTGCATTGCTGATGAGCTGGTCGTCGACCCCTTTGAGGTTTCCCTTCCCGGACAGGCCCTTATCCAGCTTGTCGCCTGTCAGCTTGTCCGTCTGGGGACTGATCACCGGTTTTGCCATCGCCGGCGCCACTGCGACCGCACAGAGGCAGAGGCAAAGCACGCATCCGATGACCAGTGTGGTTCTTTTCATTGCTGTTTTCACTCCAGGCGGGAACGCGTATGCTCGTTCCCTGATGATTCCATGGGCGGGGTTTGCATATATATTAAGAAAATACTCCCGTTCCCAGTGCAGAACCCCGCGGTTCCCCTTATCCGTCCGTGGGATGGGGGGTGCCGGCCTCTACTCCTGCCGCCGCCAGGGCCCGGCAGAACGCCGCGACGGAGGCAAACCGGTTCTCCTTCTCCTTCTCGAGGCATCTGAGGATGACGGCGTCGTAGGCGGCGGTGGGGGCGCCGGCCGCCGACGGTGCGGGTGCGGGCTCGCCGAGGACGGCGAGCGTGATCTCCCCTATCCCGGTGCCGGAAAACGGCAGGGTGCCGGTGAGGAGTTCGAAGAAGAGCACCCCCAGCTGGTACAGGTCCGTGCGGGCGTCCTCCGCACCGTATACCGATGAGCGCAGCTGTTCGGGGGCGGCATAGCCGGGGGAGAACCCGCCGACCCGTGTCCGGTGTCCCCCGTCGGTGACGGAGCCCAGGCCCCAGTCGGTGATCTTCGGGGTGGCGCCGTCCGTCAGGAGGATGTTCTCCGGTTTGATGTCACGGTGAATCACGCCCTTCTCGTGGGCATAGGCAAGGCCCGCGGCGACGCCCTGTATGACCCGGACGGCCTCGTCCGGGGGGAGCGGAAGCGGGCAGTCCTTCAGGCTTTTTTGGGCATACTCCATCTCCACGTACGGGACGGGGAGGATGTTTGCCGCGTGGATGGCAAGGATGTTCGGGTGGTGCAGGCGTTCCCAGAACCTAATCTCCCGCATGAAATGGGTGCCGGTCTCCTCGTCGGGGACGATGGGGATCTTCACGGCGACCGTCATGCCGTCGGCGATGCGCCCGGCCCGGTAGACGCGGGCGATCCCCCCCTGACCGAGATAGGCGACGTCCCGGTATTTGCCCGCAAGGGATGCCGGAAATCCCGACAGGGGCACGGCGTCCGCCGGCGGAGGGGAGACCTCTCCCGCACCCCGGACCACCGTCATGACCGAGGCGGGGGCACCGGCGGGGACACCGGCCGGGTCGTCTGCCGTCTCCGGCTCATCGGCCGCAGCCCCAAACAGGTCACGCCGCCGGGTCGCGATCACGGCCCCGCCCGCAAGGACGGCTGCCGCCGGGACGAGAACGAGGAAGGGATTGATGCCGTCATCGCCGTCGGCGGCAGGCGTCGCATTGGCACCGCCGTCCTGACCTTCCGTCGCCGTGGCACCCGGTATTTCGTCCGTCGGGACAGGTGTCGCCGTCTCCGGGGGAGTGGATTCGGCAGTGGGTTCGGCTGTCGGCACCGGCGTGGCGTCGGGGGTCGGCTCCGTGGCCGGCACCGGGGTGGGAGTCGTTGCCGGACCCACGCCCTGCCCCGGCCACGTCTTCTCCGGCTTCGGGTCATCCGCCTTCGCCGCTGCCGCCGGCACTGCTGCCAGAAGAAGGACGATAACGGCTATACAGAGGACCCGGTGAACCCACCGCTGCAGAGGAGACGGGGATGTCCGGCAACTGGCGTTCACTCCGTCACTCCCCCTCATCGTTGATGCCGATCACGACGAACCGGGCGCTTCCGGCCCCGCTGGCGAGGTCGATGATGTCCCCCTCGGCGACCGTCTTCGTCTCATGTCTCCCGAGAGGGGCGCCGTTGACAAACGTCTGGCCCGTGCTCCCGCCGTCTTCCAGCCGCCATCCCCCCGCGCTGCGGGTCAGGCGTGCATGGGGACGCGAGACCCGTGAGACGGCGGCGTACGAACCGGGAAGAACGACATCCGATGCGGGGTTGTAGAGGGCCGCATTCGCCGGGTCCTCCCGGCCGAGAAGGGTGATGCCTGCGGTGAGATGAAACACCCTGCCGTCCTCCTCCCCCATGGTAAGGAGCAGCATGGGCGATGCCTCGTCCCCGGTCAGCATCGATTTGACGGTCCGGACACGGGCGCCCACATCGCCGAACCCCGCCGGAACCGCACTGCCGGAGAAGACGCCGAGGCTGGTGATGACCGATTCGAGCCCCCCCGGCTGCAGGGAGAACTTCCAGACCGGGTGAACACCCTTTGCGGTCTCCCGGCCGAGGCCCGCCTCCTTTTTGATGATCCCCGCCGCCGCCAGTTTATTCAAATGCTTCTTCGTATTTTCGTAGCTGGTGTCGATCTCCGTTGCAATCTCGCGTATCTCCATCGGGTGGTGCTCGATGGCCCGCAGTATTCTCAGGCGCGTCGGGCTCGAGAGGACCTCGAGGTATTCGGAGAGTTCGGCAAGAAATTCAGGGTCTTCCGAGAGGACGACAGTACGGGTCATGGCATCGGCAGGGGGTATCGGTGACCGGTGGCGGCACTGCCACGGTCTCTCTACTCTCATTGCATCGGCACCCAGAAAAAAATGGTGGTGGTGCCCCCGAAGGAAATAATCTTCACCTGCCGCCCACCATCCGGCAATATCCCCGCCCCGCTCCCGGTATCCGGGGCATATACATTTATATCCGATGATGGGGGTAAGGGGACGTGTGATGCTCTATGGCAGAAGCCACATCCATTGACCCGCTTGCAGAAGCGGCGGGATTTACGCCCACCTGGTGGACCTTCGTCCTCCTCGGGGTGTTTGCCGTCATCTTCGGGATTTGCTGCGTCGCCTTCACCCCCTGGGTGGTCCTCTTTCTTGGCTACTTCATCGGGGCGATGGTGATGATCCACGGCGCGATGCTCGCCGTCCAGGGCGTTCGGTCGCACCAGGGGGCGGGCACCTCCATCGCCCTCATTGTCCTCGGCGTGATCGCCTTTCTCCTCGGCCTCTATGTCTTCCTCTCGACGGCGCTGACCGCATGGCTCGTGATCACCTGGGCCATCGCCCTCTGGGCCTTCGTCACCGGGTTTTCGAATATCTTCCAGGCATTCTCCGGCCACGACAGCACCGGCTACAAGGTGCTGCTCGTCATCGCGGGCCTGATTGCCGTGGCCCTCGGCGTCATCGTCCTGGCAAACCCCCTCTACGGGACGGCCACCGTGGTCTATATCCTCGGCATCTTCCTGATTGCCTGGGGCATCATCCTCGCCGTCACCGGCATCATGAACAGGAGCTAGGAGCCGGGGTTCCCTTCTTTTTCCCCTTCAAAGGGACACCATTCTTTAATAGGTATCCACCATACATTCGGGCATGAAAGATTGGGGCAGGACGGCCCTCATCCTCCTCTGCGGGGTCGTCATAGGGTGCATCGCGGTATTTGCCGCCACCGGCGGTGCCGGAATCACGGGGCAGGCATGTCCCGGAACCGAAGCGCAGGCCCAGACGGATATCCTCTACCAGCACGCCCTCATCAAGGACCTCCTCGCCGGGGCGTATGACGGAACGATCACCTTCAGTGATCTGGCCAGCTACGGGGACTTCGGCCTCGGGACCGTCGACCGCCTCGACGGCGAGATGGTCGCACTGGACGGGACGTTCTACCAGGTCCGATCGGACGGCTCCGTGCGGGCGATCCCCGGCAACGTGACGACACCCCTTGCGGAGGTCACGTTCTTTGCACCCGACCAGACCTGGCGGATCATGAATCAGGTCAATATGTCAACCTTCGAGGATATCGCAGCCGTCGAGCTCCCCGACACCTCCCATTTCTTTGCAATACGGGCGGACGGCAACTTCTCGTCCGTGACCACCCGCAGCGT
>JBFFLM010000099.1:0-5658 GCA_041554835.1 Methanogenium sp. | reverse complement strand
CCGCTGGCCTTCTTCTTCTTCCTGTATGATACGGCGGCGGTATTCGAGGATATGAAGCTCTTCTCCTCCCTCTCCCGGAGTGCGCAGTTCGTACTGGCCCGTCCGTTCCAGGTGCTGAAGTTCATCGTTGTGAACGTTCTCCTCGGCATCGTCATCATCTTCGGTCTTCTGATCATCGGTTCGGTATTTCTTGCAGGCAGCATGAGCTTCGATGAGTCCCTTACGGTGGACGAAGTGCTGAACATGACCCCGGAAGAACAGGAAGCACTGATCGGGGAAGATGCCCTCTTCTGGTTCACCATTCTCTACTCGATCGGTGTCGGTCTCTTTACCGCCATCTTCATACCGTATAAGGCGGCGTTTTACCTACGGTTTGCAGACAAACTGCCACCATCCGGGTTTGGCGAATCGCAGAATATTGGCGTGTATGACGAAAAAGGCCGATGGTATAAATATTCCTAATTTTTTTACACCAGCAGCAGGTATGCACCCATTGCAAAGAGCCCTGCAATGAGCGTTGCCAGAAAGTTCGTTCCTGCATTGCCGAATACACCCTTGTTTTCCCAGACTGCGCCGACGAGACTGTCGACGTTCGTACCGACAAATCCCCCCAGGGTGGTGATGAGAAGGAGCGTCAGATCCGCGACGCCAAGCAGGTAGGCGATGCTTCCGAGGACGAATGCTCCGGCGGTTCCGGCGACCTCTCCCTTGAGCGTGACACCGCCGTTGGTGCCACACGGGACCTGTTTGAGGGTGGTGATCAGCCGGGGCGTTCCTCCCGTGACTCCGACCTCGCTTGCAAGGGTATCGGCCGTCGCGCATCCGACGCTGCCCAGATAAAATGCGGTAAAGACCGGGTCGCCGGTGATGCCGAAGAGCACTGCCGCGGCGACGCCTGCCAGCCCGTTTGCAAAGACATTGAAATACCCGCGGACGCCTCCGTGGCCTTCCGCAACCCCCATCGCCGTCTTGGCGTCAAACCGGTACCTGGTCATCGCCGACCCCATGATGAAGAAGGCGAGCATGATCAAAAACCACCGCACATCGGCAAAGACGATGAGAAGGATGCCGAGGAGTATCGCTGCAAAGATGCCGGAGAGGTCGGCAGCTCTCATCCGGTAGGAGAAGTACCCGAATGCAAAGGCGATGATGACCGCCGTCACCAGCAGGGTGAAGTTGACGTAGAAGTCGATCTCGTAGAAGAGGAGCATGGTCATCGCAACACCGAGGGTCTCGATGAATACCTTGTCATTGCGTTCCCCCAGCGCCGCATGAAGGGTCATTGCAACGACGACGCCGGTGACCGCCACCAGCGGCTCATTGTAGCCGTAATAGAGCATGACCAGAAAGGCACTCCCGGATGCGACGATGGTAAAAGGGATGTATCCCTTCGGGCCCTTCCCTCCTATCCGGTATGCCGCCTCACCGAGGATGATGATGGCAAAGGTGGTGGAAAAGACTACCAGAGGAATCAGTCCCACGCCATACAGGGCGGCAATGGCTGCTATGGAAAGTGAGGTGTACACCGACTTTTTCACCACAAAGAGGAGTGCGCAGATGAGGATGACAAAGAGCGAAAGGAGCCATGCCGGGGTGATGTAGGGAGCAATCAGAATACATACGAGGGCAAGAAGGGAGGCCGCCACCAGTCCCGGCTCTTTTTCCATTAGTATAAAATTGTATCAGCAGTTTATCTCGTTTATGGATAGCTCCTCGCCGATTTCGGGATAAAACCGTCCGGTCGTAGGATCTCCTCTTTCATGCGATCACTATATCAGAGAAAAAATACAAATATTTGCGAAATGTCGCCATCTGAGGAGATACCGAAAACCTACGATGCAAATGCCGTTGAGGAACGATGGCTCGGGGTATGGAAGGATGAGTCAAATTATTTTGACCCCACGTCCACCAAACCCCAGTTTATCATCGATACTCCGCCTCCCTACCCCACCGGCAATTTTCATATAGGCAATGGATTTAACTGGTGCTATATCGATTTTCTTGCCCGCTACAAGCGGATGTCAGGGTACAACGTCATGTTCCCGCAGGGATGGGACTGCCACGGGCTTCCGACCGAGGTCAAGGTCGAGGAGACCCATGGGATAACCAAGAATGATGTCCCCCGTGACCAGTTCAGGGAGATGTGCAGGGAGCTTACGATCGGCAATATAGAAAAGATGCGTGCGACCATGCGCAGGTGCGGGTTTTCCATCGACTGGTCCAATGAATATATCACGATGATGCCCGAGTATTTCCGCAAGACGCAGATCTCGTTTCTGCGGATGCTCAAAGCAGGCGACATCTACCAGAGCGAACACCCGGTCAACTTCTGCACGCGGTGCGAAACAGCCATCGCATTTGCCGAGGTGAGCTACGAGGACCGGACGACATTCCTGAATTACTTCACCTTTGACGGTGTGGAGATTGCAACCACACGGCCGGAACTTCTTGCCGCATGTGTTGCGGTGGCCATCCATCCCGACGATGAACGCTACGCGGGAATTGAAGGGAAAACCCTCCGCGTCCCGCTCTTCGGCCATGAGGTCCCGGTGATCAAAGATACCGCCGTCGATCCCGGGTTTGGCAGCGGTGCGGTGATGATCTGTACCTTCGGCGACAAGCAGGATGTGCACTGGTGGAAGCAGCACAACCTTGAACTCCGCAAGGCCATCGACATGCAGGGGAAGATGACGGCCATCGCCTGTCCCTATGACGGACTTGACACGAAGGAATGCCGTGCACGCGTGCTTGCGGATATGAAAGAACAGGGCATTCTGCTGCGTCAGGAGAACCTGGACCAGCGCGTGGGTGCGTGCTGGCGGTGCAAGACCCCTATCGAGATCCTCTCCGAGCGGCAATGGTTCGTGAAAATTCACAACGATGCCATCATCGACGCAGCCAGACAGATCAGCTGGTCGCCCGAGCACATGTATATGCGTCTGGAGAACTGGGCATCCCAGATGGAATGGGACTGGTGCATCTCCCGGCAGCGGATCTTTGCAACCCCCATTCCGGTCTGGTTCTGTGAGAAGTGCGGCGAAAAAATCCTCCCTGAAGAAGAGGACCTTCCCATCGACCCGACGACGGACCGCCCGAAGAGGCCCTGCCCGAAGTGCGGTTCGGAGGCGTTTGTCGGTGAAACGGATGTCCTTGATACCTGGATGGACTCATCGATCTCGGTCCTGAACGTCTGCGGCTGGGACGGGACGGACATCCCCGTCCACTTCCCTGCACAGATTCGCCCCCAGGGCCACGACATCATCCGCACATGGGCGTTCTATACGATCCTCAGGTCCATCGCGCTCACCGGTGAGAAGCCGTGGAACGAGATCCTCGTCAATGGTATGGTGCTCGGTGAAGACGGGTTTAAAATGAGCAAATCCCGCAACAATATCATCCCGCCCGAGGACATTCTGGTCGACTACGGTGCGGATGCCTTCAGGCAGTGGAGTGCCATCGGGGCCTCTACCGGCTCGGACATCATCTTCTCCTGGAACGACGTGATTGCAGCATCGAGGTTCCAGACAAAACTGTGGAATATCGCCCGGTTTGTGCTGCTCCAGCTGGAACGCTACGACGGACCGGAACCCACAGGTCCCGCCACCCTTGCCGACCGCTGGCTCCTTGCCCGTCTGACGGATACCGTAGGGGAAGTCACCGGTGCGATGGAGAGCTACCAGTTCGACCGTGCCATACGGGGTATCCGTGAATTTGCCCGTGAAGTCTTTGCCGATAATTATATCGAGCTTGTCAAGGGCCGTCTCTATGAAGGTGGCGACGGGCGCGCCGGTGCGGTCTTTGCCCTGCGCACCGCGCTGGATGCCATCTGCCGGATGCTCGCACCGATGACCCCGTTCTTTGCCGAAGAAGTCTATCACCACCTTGCAGGTTCGAGTGTTCATGCACAGGCATGGCCCGCCGTCTCGTTCCCGGACGAGGAGGCAGTACGGGCAGGTACGCTCCTGGTGGATGTCGTCTCAGAGATTCGCCGGTATAAGCACGATGCGGGGATGGCACTCAACGCACCCCTGGGTGAAATCGTGGTTTATAGCCCCGTTCCCGTCGAGGATGCGGGCGATGCATCCAGGACCCTGAATGGTACGGTTGCATGGAGTACGGAAGAACCCGACCTTACCCGTGTTGTGCGCGATGTTGAATTCAACATGGCTGTCATCGGTCCGGCCCTGCGGGGCAAGGCAAAGGGATTCATGGAGGCGGTCCGAGCGCTTCCGGAGGAAGAGCTTGCCGCGGCACCCGCTGCCGTGCAGGTTGACGGTGAAGATGTGCCGGTTCCGGCCGATTCTTTTGCACCGGTCTATGGGTACACCGTTGCCGGTGAAGCGGTCGAGGTACTCACCCTTGACAATGGCGTAATTATTACGATTGCCAGAGATTCCTGATATCTCCGGCAATAAAAGAACATATTTTTTCTCTCTCCTGCAGGGCGTCGACAAGAACGAATCGCTGCGGGTCCTCTTCTGCAAGTGCGAGATAGTTCTTCTGCACCTGCTCCAGCACTTCTGCCCGTTCAAAGTGCTCTCTGCCGTCCTTTCCATCGAGACGTTCCAGTGCATCCGCAATCGGAATGGTCATCAGGTAGGTACGGTCGGGACGGATGGTCCATGGTCCGTGGACCGAGCGCAGCCAGAGGAGCGGTTCGGGGAATAGTGGTGCAAGGGTTACCTGCTGGTATGCATAGCGTGAATCGGAATACCTGTCGGATATCACGAGGCGGTGGTCTGCGAGGGCGGGGCGGATGACCTCGGCGAGGTGGGCGGCGTGATCGGCAACGAAGAGGAGGGCCTCTGCGATGGGGTCTATCTCTTCGGCGATGCCCCTTCTGACCTGGTCGCCTATCCAGGTAGAACCCGGTTCGCGGGTGATGAGGGGATCTATATCGGTGAGTGACGCCTCAAGGCCGCCCATCAGGGTGGATTTTCCGCACCCGTCGATGCCTTCGATGGTGATCAGCATACCGTACCCCGCTGTATCCATTCAAGGGGGATGGCCCCGGAATGCACCGCCGTTGCAACGATGGCCCCGTCAAATCCCGCCTCCGCGAGGATGGCAAGGTCGTCTGCGCCTGCGACACCCCCGCCATAGATCAGCGTGCCGTCGAAAACGGCGCGCATCCGTGCGGCCTCCCCGGCACTGACTCCTGTGCCGGTGCCGACCGAGGTGATGTTGAGGATGATGCATCCCCGGACCATACCTGAATGCAATCGTTCCAGGAATGCTGTCGGCTCCTCGCCGGACGGGATGACGCGCCCTCCTTTGATGTCAACACTGACAAATCCCCTTTTGAAGTCCTCGAGAGCACCTGAGGCCGTTTCGGTACCGATGATGTCGACGATTCCTGGCGTATCCAGGGCATCTTCCAGGGATGTAAGGCCCCTGTCGGCATAACAGCAGTCCGTATGGTGCGCGCATGCGCAAATCAGGTCGGTATTGTCTCCGGTCCCTTCAATGCGGTCGAGATCGGCGATATAAATATATTTCGGACGGTACGCCTTCAGAAATCCTCCGGGTTCTGCCGTATCTGAAAACGCCCAATCCAGGGGGCGATACGTCTGTCGATGCCCTCCTTTCCCATGAACGACCTGCCCGTCTTTCAGGTCGATTGCAAGAATCAAATCCATGTGCTAACGTAATCACTAT
>JBFFLM010000098.1:0-5730 GCA_041554835.1 Methanogenium sp. | reverse complement strand
GGAGCCCTCGAGCCCGATGACTTTGCCGGGTTTGAAGTGACCTTCGATGCGAAGCCCGGTGAAGAGGTTCCCCTCGTTGCCATCTACAAGGATGTGGACGGCAATCTCTATGAAGACGAGATCATCATGACCACAGCGGACCAGGTCCCCGATTCCCGGCCGGGCAGTGGCTCTGAGATGCCGCTTCTCTGGATCGGCCTCGTCATCGTGGCCATTGCCGTGGTGGGCGGCATCATATTCTACTCATGGAAGAAGACGTAGGTCCGGCAGGTCCCGGCAACGGGACGGAACCGGTCATCCGGCTGGAGGGGGTCAGCAAGGTCTACTCCCTCCCCTTCGGCGACGTCGTCGCCCTCGATGAGGTGAGCCTCGCCGTGATGCCGGGCGAGTTCATCGCGATCATGGGCCCGTCGGGCTCCGGGAAGTCGACGCTCCTCAACCTGATAGGCTCGCTCGACGTTCCGACCGCAGGCCGCCTCTATATCGACGGACGGGACACGAGCAACCTCTCCGACGATGAACTGACCGAGCTGAGAAGGGACCGCATCGGGTTTATCTTCCAGCAGTTCAACCTCATCCCGCTCTTAAACGTCTTTGAGAACGTGGAATACCCGATGATTCTCAAGACCCGGCAAAGCATCAAAAAGAGCCGGAAGGCACATGATCTGCTCATGAGAATCGGGCTGACCGAGTCCATGCTCGCCCACAAGCCCAAGGAGCTCTCAGGGGGCCAGCAGCAGCGGGTCGCCATCGCAAGGGCGCTCATCAACGACCCGGCCATCCTTCTCTGCGACGAGCCGACGGGCAACCTCGATACGAAGACCGGCGAGGTGATCATGGACCTCCTCAAAGAGGTGAACGCGTCGGGCAAGACCGTCATCATGGTCACCCACGACCCCGATGTGGCCACCTATGCCAGCCGGACGATCACCATCGTCGACGGGAGGGTCGTATGATATTCTTCGAGATCTCCAAGAGAAATATCCGTCTCAACTGGCTCCGTTCGCTCCTCGCGGTTCTTGGCATCGTCATCGGTGTGATGGCCATCGCCTCGATGGGCATCCTGGGCAACTCGCTCACCCTCTCGGTCACGGAATCGCTCTCGTCGGTCGGCGACTCGATAACCGTCGTCCCCTCCATCGGGGGAGGGGGCATGGGAGGTCCGACGACGGCAAATGAACTGATCACCGACCGGCAGGTCCAGCAGATCCGGCGGGTGGCCGCCCCGAACGACGTGGTCCCCCTCTATAGCGGGGTCGATCGGTATGAGATCGGCGGTGAGAAGGGAGTGGTGGCCGTCTACGGCATCACACCGGAGGATATGCCCGTCCTCGTCACGGTCGAAGACGGCGTCTACCCACGGACGACGGGCGGTGCCCTTGCGGGCGCCACCTTTGCCGAAGAGAACGACCTGAAGCCCGGCAGCCGGCTCACACTCGGGAGTGAGACCGTCCGGGTCGTCGGCATCCTCGAGGAACAGGGGATGGGCTTTGACATCAATCCGGACTTCGCGCTTCTCGTCTCCGACCGGTTCTATTCACAGAAGTACGAGCAGGACGACTACGACATGGTGATCGTCAAGGTGAGAGACATCAATGACATCGACGAGGTCAAAGACGCCATCGACCGGACCCTCAACCGGGGCGACGAGGATGTGGTGACGGTCTACGACTCACGGGCGATCCTCGAGGTCATCACCGAAGCATTCGGCCAGATTGCGCTCTTCACCACTGCAATCGGCGGGATATCGCTCCTTGTGGCGGGGGTCTCCATCTTCAACGTCCAGATGATGTCGGTGACCGAACGCATCAAGGAGATCGGCATCATCCGGTCCATCGGGACAAAACGGGGGGAGGTGCTTCGCATGTTCATGTACGAGTCACTCATCCTGGGAGGTATCGGGGCGGGCATCGGCGGCATCCTCTCCTTTGCCGGCGGGTATGTGGTCTCGATCATCATGCTCCAGACGACGGAGTACCTCTTCTATCCGTCGACGCTCATCTACATCCCGTACGGCGTCGGCATCGGGCTCATCGTCACCCTCCTCTCCGGCCTCTACCCCGCATGGAAGGCGGCAAATCTCAATCCGATCGAGGCGCTCAGGTACGAGTAGCCGAGAAAAAATCTATTTTTTGGTTGAATTTCCGGCAGGAGCCGGCGCTGTTTCGTGCGCCGTGCCGGGTTTCCCCCCGTCTTCCCCGCCAGGGGGCTGAGGCACAACCCCGGCAAAGGCCGGATAAGCGGTGCAGAACTCGTCCCACCAGGAAGAGATGTCGGTAAAGGGTATGACCCGCATCTCCCCGGCACCGTCCTCCACGAGCAGGAGGCCGAGGGGCTCCCCTGCGGCCGCATACGCAGGGGATGCGGCCCAGCGGACCCTGCGGACGACCGGGATGACCACGAGCGTGCCGTAGCGGTGGAGGGGCCCTGCGGATATGGCGGTGACGGGGGCAGGGATGTTGCCGGTGCAGCAGCGTCGCCCTCTCACCGCTTCATCATCTCCCGGAGGTCTTTGATCAACAGCAGGCGGATGGCCGGCGGCAGGAGAGCCGCGGGGTGGCGCACCACGAGTTCGCCCTCCCCGTTCCCCTCAAGGAGACGGTCCGTAAAGACGGGCTCTGCCGACAGGTCGACCCGTGCGGATACGGCAAGCACTCCGCGGACGGCGGCAATAGCCCCGAAGGCCTGCCCGGTGGCCGCCGCATCCCCGAGCCCGAAGCGGCATCTCGTCGTCAGGTGCCCGAGGGAGACCTGGCGGAGCATGGCAAGGATATGGGGGCTTACCTGCGGCCAGAGGTCCATGCCCCGTGCGGCGAGTGCCGCGGCCTCGTCCGGGCGAATACCTGTCTTCTCCTCCCCGGCCGCCTCCGTCTTCTCCTTTTCCTCCCCTGACGGTGGCGGTGCGGCGGGTGCGGTGCCGGGTTCCTCCTCCGTCTTCTCCGGCAGGGCAAATTCCTTTACCGTTCTCCCGAAGAGGGTCACCCTCGCCGTTCGATCCCTGACAAATTCGACACTGAAGGCGAGCGCTCCCCATCCCCCGTAGAGACCAGCCGAGAGCCCCTGCTCCTTACTGCACGACCACCGGCCTCCGGTACGGACCGGCACGGCCCAGAGGAGCAGGAGGAGGAGAGCTGCGGCTGCGAGGAGCACCAGCAGTATGGTCACGATACCGGAGGGCATACCAAAAAGTGGGAAGAGATTATGCTTCCTTCGTCTCTTCTTCGCCGGCTGCGGGGGCACCCTCAGCGGTCTTCTTCTCCTTCATCGCCGCAATCGCCTCGGTGACCTGGGGGAGGATGCTCTCCCCGATGGTCGCGATCACCTCGGAGATCACTCCGCCCCGCTTGAGCGAGAGCACCCGGACGCTCTCGAAGCCGGTCGCACCCTTCTGGATGACGACCAGCGCCACCGGCGTGATCCCGCCGCCGGCACCGGCACCCGACCCGCCGGCACCCGTCTCGTTTGCCCCGGTGCCGCCGCCGAAGCCGAAGCCGAACGAGGCGACGGGGATGATCAGTTTGTCTTCCGTCTCGATGGGATCGCCCATCACGGTATTGGCATTGATCAGGTGGTCGAGTTCATCGACCGTGTATTTGAACAGTTCATCTCCTTCCATGGACATCACTCTCCCGACATCGGCATGAAGGGCGATAAAGTTTATCTAAACCGGAAGCCCCTCCTCCTGTCCTGCGACGCTCATCGGGAAAGATGCCCCGTCTTACAGGTTTGCCGGGTCCTGGAGGGCGGGGCAGAAGTTGCAGATGGAGTGGAGGATCTCCTCCTCCTTGTCGCGGATGGCGCAGTAATAGGTGCCGTCCCTGAAAAAGACCTTGAATCCGCCGGGGAACGGCGTCCCCACAGGGTGCCCCGGTTCGTCGATCACGTACATCGCAAAGGCACAGAGGAGGTAGTAGAAGAGCTGGTACCAGGGGGATGCGGCGGTATGCTCCCCCCACGAGATCTCGGCCTCGTCATCGTCCCTGAGGCAGCCCTCCGGGAGCATGGCGCAGTAGGCGTGAAAGGTTGCGGGGTCGGTGATTCCCTTTTGCATCGGGGCGGAAAAAAACGAGCCGTCCCGTGCCATTCTCAGGAGGCGGTGGTACCTGCCCCAGAACCACTCCTCCGCGTAGGGCCGGAATGCTTCCCGGTAGGGCATCGGGAGGAGGTCGATATCATGCCGCGTCCTTCCTGCGATGACCTGGAGGTCGAACATGGCGTAACGGCCGGCAAGGTCTGCAAGAAATATGCCGAGCTCGCCCTTCGTGCCCCGGCGGGCCATCTCTTCTGCAATGCGGGGGATCTCCTCCCCGGCCGCTCCACGCCCTCTCATATTCGTTCCCTCTCCCTCCATGGCAGGGCAGGCTCGTCGGCCGCACCCCTCGTCACCAGCATCACTCCTCGTCATCCGGGGGGGATACCGGTGCACCCCTGCCGTCCTGGTGGGTATAGTGCTCCACCTCTCCTGCAAGCTCCATGGTGCCGGTGGCATAGAGGGAGACCGCCCCGTGGCCCCCGAAGATCGTGCACGGCTCGCCATGCTCCTGTTCATACTCCTCCGCCATGGCAAGGAGCGCCTTTCTCTCCGTTCGTGCAAGGCCCGAGTCCACATTCACCGAGGTGACGAGGTAGTCTGCATACGAATTGTAGCGCCGCCGTTCGGGGGTGAGGCTCGAAAAATTCATCAGGCTGTCGGCCGCGAAGAGGTACCCCTTCTCCGGGCACCAGAGGATCGTCTGGCCGACCTGGTGGCCGCCGAGGGAGAGAAGGATCTCGAAGGTCAGGTCCCCGATGGTGGTGGTCCCCAGCACCGGGAAGAGGGATCGCATCGTTTCGCTCCCTTCGGGAAGCAGGCTGATATTCTCCTCTGTGGAGGGGTTCCAGCGGGAGTAGAGGGCGATCATCGTCGTATAGACCTCCTCGAGGATGAGGTCCTCGTTCACCGAGCCCCAGGCACGGTTGCCCGAGCGGATGATCGCAAGGGTCGCGGGGTGCATCAGGGCCGGCACGTCGAAAAAGCCGCCCGCCCCGCAGTGGTCGGCGTCCCCGTGGCTGATGATGATGCGGGAGAGGCCCTCGTGGAGGTTGAGGCCGTAGACCGGGAGCATCCGCATGACGTCCGGGTGGTAGACGGCGTATCCCGTATCGAGCATCACCAGCTCGTCGAGGGTCCGGAAGAGGTAGATGTTGCCGCCGCCGGGCAGCTGGAAGGCATAGATGGTGACCTCCTCGGACGCCTCGAAGACCTGCACGTCGGCATAGAACCCGTCCCCGCAGGTCTTGTGGATATATTCGCCCGCCTCGAGCACGTTCCTGAAGACCGCCTTCGGGTCTTCGCCGAGGTTCGTCAGCACATGGGCGGTGTGGTTGATGTCCGCCAAAAAGGCAAGCAGAAACTCGTCGTCGTCGCGGCCGATGAGGGTCCGCATCTTCTGGGCAAAGCGCAGGTAGAAGACGGTGTCGTCGAGATGCTCGCCGGTCTTGTCGAATTCGATGACCTCCATGGGGTACCGTGCGGTCAGGAGGCCGAGGAGCTCGTCTGCCGGGCCGCTCTCCTCGACGATGATGGTGACGGTGACGCGGTCCGGGTGGGTGCCGGTGTCGTCGAAGGCGATCCTCCCGATCGTGGCTCCCGCTCCGGTGATGTAGGTGAGAAAGGTATCCAGTGCCCCCGGTTCATGGGGGAGGCCGACATGGAAGGTGAGGGTGGCAAGCGGGGTGATCGTGGTCTGC
>JBFFLM010000097.1:0-5848 GCA_041554835.1 Methanogenium sp. | reverse complement strand
CCGAGCGTGGTGCCCGACTCAAGGTCCAGCGCCTCTCCCGGCACCGCGCCGTCGTTCGTCACCTCGAGACGCAGGAAGCCCGGCCGGTGCGGGGCATGATGGAGGCTGACCACTACCTCGCCGCGCCTCCCCGGCGCATAGCCGTATTTGAGGGCGTTTGTGATCAGTTCGTTAATGATGATCCCACAGGGGATGCAGGTATCGATATCCAGCGTGATGTCCGGGTCGCAGCGGGTGAGGATCTCCACACCGTGGAGGTCGTCGGGGCGCTGTGACGAGAGGTTTGCGGCGAGACGGGGGATATAGTCCGCCATCCGCACCGCAGCAAGGTTGTCCGAGCGGTAGAGGTGCTCGTGGATCGTAGCCATCGAGAAGATGCGGTTGCGGCAGTTCTCCAGGATCTCTTTCGTCTCCTCGTCATCCGTCCGGTAGTAATGCATCTTCAGGATGGAGGAGATGAGCTGGAGGTTGTTTTTGACGCGGTGATGGACCTCCTTTATCAAAATGTCCTTCTCCTGCAGTGAAGACTCCAGCCCCTCGGCCTGCTGTTCGATCGTCCGCATCTGCTCCTGCGTCTTTCTCAGCGACTCCTCGGTCGACTGCTGGCTCAGGGCCTTTTTGAGGACGTGGTTCAGTTCGGCGTAGAACTGGAATGAATCACCCGAGGTGTGGAGGAAGTAGTCCGCTCCCTTGTTGATGGCATCCACCACGATCCCTTCGGCATCCTGCCCCACGATAATGACCGGCATCGCATACCCCCGTCCCCTGAGAGTCTCGAGAAATCCGTCGCCATTCCTTCCGGGTACCAGGTAATCAGCGACCACCACCCCATAGGTTGTCTCTTCGAGCATGGCAAACGCGTCATCCGCAGAAAAGGCAAAATCCACCTGAAATTCGCCGGATTTCGAGAGAAAATGGTGCGCCCTCTCGCACATCTTCATATCACGTACAACAAACAGAACGGGGATCATCGCATCTTCCTCCACAGAGATGCCGCAGACTGAAGAATCCGCCGCATATATGAGTTAACGTCTTATTTCACAGGTATTTATATCATAAGATTAATACGTTTCCTCCATACAGAGCCGGAATTGGCGGGAGTTTTACACAATGGATGGGAAAGTGTCCGATTATGTCATAGAAGCCGGGAACCTAAGAAAAGAATACGGTGAGGTCGTTGCGGTGGCGGGCATCGACTTTACGATAAGAAAGGGTGAACTCTACGGCCTTCTCGGGCCGAACGGCTCGGGAAAGACGACCATCATCCGGCTCCTGACCGGCCAGGTGCAGCCGACCGCAGGATCCGTGCGGGTGATGGGCATCGATGCAGCGGCGGATCCTGTGGAGGCCAGAACAGGGATCGGCATCATACCCGAACAGGAGACGCCCCCTTCGTTTCTGACGGCCGAGGAATACCTCAGGTTCGTCGGCGATATCCGTCATGTGGAGGATATCGAGGCACAGTGCGACAGGTGGTTCTCGTATCTGGATTTCGACGATGCACGCACACGGCTCTGCAAAGACCTCTCCCGGGGGACCCGGCAGAAACTGATGTTTGCCCAGGCATTTCTCCACCGCCCGCCGCTTGCGCTCATCGACGAGCCCCTGATAAATCTCGACCCGGTGATGCAGAGAAAGGTCAAGGACTTTCTGATGGACTATGTCCGTGCGGGAAACACCATCTTCCTCTCCACCCATATCCTCGCCATCGCAGAGGAGATCTGTACCGGCATTGCCATCCTGAACAGGGGGGAACTGCTCTTTACCGGCAGCCCCGCGGAACTCAGGGAGCGCCATGAAGACCTGGAGGGATTCTTCCTGGACCTCATAGGTGGCCACGGAGAGTGAAGAGACAATGGCATTCGGGGCACTCTTCACCGCCATGCTCAAAGAGGAATGGCGGATGCACTCTACAATGTTCGGCGACCGCGGATTCTTCCTCTTTCCCGTCGTCCTGACGGTCTTTGCCGCCCTCGCATCCCTTGCCGTGCCGGTCTTTCTTGCCGTGATGCCGGCGGGGAGTCTCAGCGCCGCCGCCCACATCTTCTACCTGATAGCGGGAGTCTCCGTCGGGTCATTCGGGCTTTTGGGACGCGAGGTGATGAACCGGCGGTTCGGCCAGGCAAGCCTGCTCGCCTACTCATCACGAAGCCTTCCCATCTCCGAACGCACCATCATCGGTGTATTCATCCTCAAAGACTGCCTCTACTACTTCGTCTTCTGGGTTGTTCCCGCCGTCGTGGGTGTCGCGATAGGATCGCTCTTTGTGGCGGAGATCCCTTTCAGCGCCGCCTCTATCCTTCTGGTCAGCCTGGGCCTTTCGTTCTTCCTGGGCATTGCCGGCGCCTTCTTCCTCTCGACGGTGTATGCCTGGTCCCCGCGGGCGCTTGCGGCAATCCTCGGATTTCTCGTGATCGCAGGCGCCTTGTTCGCCTTCAGCGACATCCCTCTCACAGAGGCCTTTTTGCCCCTGGCCTTCTATACTGCCCCAGCCCTCCTGCCGGCGGTCCTGAGCCTGCTCCTCATCTTCCTCCTTGCGGGGTTCTCCATCGTCTTTGTCAACATCGATTTCCCGGAGTCGTCCCGGCGCTATACCGCCCGTCTTCCCGCCCTTGCCCGAACATTTGCGATGACCTCCGCCCCCTACTTTGTTGCAAAGGACTTCATCGACTTGAGGAGAAGCGACGGCGGGATGGGAAAGATCGTCTTTTCGTTCCTCTTTCCCGTGGGCATCATATGGCTGCTTCTTACCATACTGCAGTATTTTATTCCCGGCCTTCCCCCCGGCATCATCTTTGCCATCCTCCTCGGCATCTTCACCTCGACCTTCTACAACTGGCTGACCGAATACGACCTCTTCACCTCCTATGCCTTTCTCCCGGTGACGGTCGCCCAGGTCATCCGGGCCAAGATCGAAAGTTATCTCATCCTCAATCTAATTCCGGTTCTCTTCCTTCTCCTTGCCATCCCCTTCTTCGGTGATGCCCTTCTCCTCATCCCTGCCCTTGCGGCCTTTGCAGGCCTGTCCCTCTATGCCGTCGGCGTCACCGTGTATCTCTGCGGTCTGACGCCGAATGTGATGCTCTATGATGCACGGACCTTCCTCCTGTATCTTGCCGCAATTGCCCCCTTTGTCCTCATCCTGATATTCCTCTCCATCCCTTCCCCGTGGTATGCCGCGGCAGGTATCCTCCTCGTCCCGTTGGGACTGGTACTGATACGGAAAGGAGGGGATCGGCACATCTCATTTGACGAGAGGAGCTTTTAAATAAAAGAGGGATTCCAGTATCTTCCACTCCACAGCCGGGCACAGGGGATTTCCGGTCCGCATGGAGGATCTCCCTACTGCGGACGGGCCGCAAAGTAGCGGGCGAGCTTCTCGTAGTACTGCTGGTGGTGCTCCTCCGCCGGCCAGAATCTCTCCGCCGGTTCGACGGTGGTCATCACCGTGCCGTCATATCGGCCGGAGGCACGGAGCTCTGCACAAAAAGCCTTCGCCTCCGATTCCTGGGAGGAATTATGCGACCAGATCACCGAGCGGTACGGTCCGCCGGGTCCCGCCTCCTCGTACTCCCGTCCCGTCGGGTCATGGGCGGTAATAAAGACCTCCAGGAGGTCGCGGTAGGTAACGATCGTGGGATCAAATCCAACAATGACCGTCTCAGCATGGCCGCTCTTTCCCGCTGATACATCCGAATAGCATGGCTCCTGCCTCGTTCCGCCAGAGTATCCCGTCGCGGTGGATACGACGCCCTCCACCCGGCGAAATGCCGCCTCTAGGTCCCAGAAGGGGCCACCCGAAAAGGATGCGACCTCATATCCATCTGCATCCGCCGTCTGCATAGATAATGATCCGTTCATGGCCAGATACGGTTACCGTTCCATCCTTTCTGTTCATTGCACACTTTCCTCCAGCGCTCCTCTCATCCGTCCCTGGAAAAAAGAGGAGGGAGGCTCTGCTCACCGGACGGGCGGGCGGAAAAAAAGAGGAGTTCAGTTAAGGATATCTGCGATGACCTTTTCCATGTCAATCCAGATGATGAGGCGGGTTGATTCCTCGTCATCCCCCTCGGGGATCTTGATGATCCCCTTGACATAACATGTGATATCGGAGGAGAGGCCTTCGCCCAGTTCCTCGACACAGTCGGCGGAGATCTCCATCACGCTTCTTACATCATCGACGATGATGCCAACACTCGACCCGCCGGTCGCCTCCGGCATCAGGACGATGATCTTCCGGCCGTTCTCCCCTTCAGCCTCGGGAATGCCGATGAATTCCCTGATATTGATGATATTCGTGACCTCGCCGCGGAGGTTGATCACCCCGGAGATATACGAGGGGGCCCGGGGAATCGGGGTGATCTTCATCATCTCCACGATCTCGCGGGCAATCCTCACATCGATGGCATAATACCCGCCGCCGATCTGGAATTCCACTACGTCAGTAGCCATGGCAATCCCCGTTACTCCACCCTGAAGACATTGACGAGATCACGGAGCCGCTCGGACATCTGGCTGACCTCCTGGGCACCGCTCCCCACCTCTTCGGCGGAGGCGGCGACCTCTTCGGTGACGGCGGCGACGTCGTCCACCCGTCTCAGGTTCTCCTTGGTCAGTTCGGTCGTCTCTTCCATCTTCTCCATCACGCGGTTTGTCGCATTGGCCTGGTCGTCGGTTGCAGCGGCGATCTCGCTGACACCCTGGGCGGCTTCCTTTGCCCCCGTCACAATCTCCTGCAGGGACTGGATCGCAAGGTCCACACTGGAAAGACCGGCCCGGATCTCCCCATAGGCCGATTTCATGGAGTTTGCCGTATCGGCAGAGTCCTTCTGGATCCCCTCGATCAGCTCTTCGATGGAGTTGGTCGCGCTCTTGGACTCGGCGGCAAGGTTTCTGACCTCGCCTGCCACCACCGCAAAGCCGCGACCATGTTCACCTGCACGGGCCGCCTCGATGGCGGCGTTGAGGGCGAGGAGGTTTGTCTGGTTCGAGATGTCGGTGATGAGTTTGACGATCTTGGAGATCTCCACCATCTTCTTGTTGAGCTCATCGATCTTGATGACACTCTCCTCCGCGATCTTCTCGACCGCACCCATCTTTTCGTTGGCCTGCTGGCCGAGTTTGGACGCCTCATTGCCCATGGATGAGACGTTTTCCGAGAGGCTGCGCACTTCCTGTGTAGTGGAGGCGATCTCCTCGATGGAAGCAGAGAGATCAGAGATCTCCCGTGCGACTGCCTCGACCGCCTCGAGCTGGCGGTGGGAGGCCTCTGAGGACTGCTGACTCGAGACGGCGACATCCTCCATCGCCTTGGTGATCTCCTCGATGCCGCGGGATGCATCGGTGATGTTCAGGTCAACGCCCTCTGCGGCAAGTTTGACCTCCTTGATGGCTTCACCGATATTGACGCCGACACGGTTGATTGCCTGTCTGAGCTTGTCGTGGTCGCCCTCGACATGGATGGCGTCGTTGAACCGGACGGAGAAGTCTTTTTCCGCATACTGCTTCAGGACACGGTAGGACTCATTGACCGGGTTATAGATGGTATCCAGGATATCATTCAGGCCCCTGATAAGCACCGCATAGACCCCCTCAAACTGGTCGGGGCTGGCGCGTGCCTTCGAATTGCCGGCCTTCTGCGCCTTCATGGTCCCGATGAAATCCTCGACCATGGCCGCAATTGCCTGCTGCGATGCGGCGAGATTTGCATTCATCTCCTCGAAGAGGGCGCCCGCCTCGGCGGTGTACTCGTCGGTCTCCCCGACGGTCAGGTCGAACGAACGCGTGTCCCCGTGAGCAAGGTGATCCAGGTTAGCCGCCTGACGGGTGATCTCCCGGTCGAGGAACT
>JBFFLM010000096.1:0-5915 GCA_041554835.1 Methanogenium sp. | reverse complement strand
TTCATCCGGCCGCCCTGTACGATTGCCAGGAGTTCGTCAGGGGAGAGGCGATCCAGTTTTTTTGCTTCCGGGTCTTTTTTCGGGTCCGCGGAATAGATCCCGTCGACGGACGTTGCATTGATGAGAAGGTCGGCCCCTGCCCGTTCGGCCAGTACTGCCGATACGGCATCCGTCGTCTGTCCCGGCGTGACTCCTCCCATGACGACGATCCTGCCGGATGTCGCGGCTTCCAGCGCCTCATAATGCGAGGCGGGCACAACGGGGTAGGCCGACCGTCCCAGTGCGGAAATGAGCATTGTCGCATTCAGCCGGGTCACGAGGATGCCGATCTCATCCGAGGTGGCCTCGTCGATGGCTAGGGAACGCGCAGCAGAGATATATCTGCGGGCCTCCCCCCCTCCGCCAACGACAACGAACACCCTGAACTGTTCAGCCAGACGGGACAGCATGTCGGCATATGCTGCAATATTATTGGATTCAAGGGAAGGTACGAGCACTGAACCTCCCAGAGAAATTACTATTGTTTTCATCTCACCCATCTATTGGTTTGCACAGCATATAGTTTTTTGAGGTAGGAGTCTCCTTACCACATACCAGAGACGTTCGGGCCGGGGTTGATTATGGAAGGGACAGAAGAATTGCATGAAGCAGAGATGTATGCCAGAGAGGATGACGGGAGCGTTACCTGTGCCCTGTGCAGTCATCGCTGCCATATACGAGAGGAGAAAAGAGGCATATGCGGCGTCAGGGAGAACCGCGGCGGAACGCTCTATGCGCTGACGTACGGGAAGATCAGCGCCGAGGCAATCGACCCCATCGAGAAGAAACCCCTGTTCCATTATCTCCCGGGTACGACCACCTATTCGCTCGGGGGGATCGGATGCAACTTCCGGTGCAGGCACTGCCAGAACTGGCATATTTCGCAGTCGGATGATTTTGAGCATCTTGTCAGTCTGACGGTGGAGGATGCGGTGGCACGGGCCCGTGCATCGGGGTGCCGGAGTATTGCATGGACCTATAACGAACCGACCATCTGGCATGAATATACCCGTGAGATGGCGACCCTTGCCCGGAAATACGGCCTTGGCACGATCTATGTCACCAACGGGTATATCACACCGGAGGCGCTTGCCGACCTGACCCCCCATCTTGAAGCCTACCGGGTCGATATCAAGGCGTTCAATGACGACTTCTACCGCAAAGTCTGCGGCGCCCATTTGGACCCGGTCCTTGCCTCCGTGAAGCAGGCGTATGATGCGGGGATGCATGTGGAGACGGTCACGCTCCTTATTCCCGGCCTGAATGACGATGCGGGTGAGATCCGGGCACTGTGCCGCTGGGTGGTCCGGGAACTGGGGCCGGAGGTGCCGATGCACTTTACCGCATTTCACCCTGACTATCACATGCGCGATATCGCGGCCACGCCCATCGGCGTTCTGGAACGGTCCCATGCGATCGCCCGTGAGGAAGGCGTGTGGTACCCGTATATCGGCAATGTGTTCGAACATCCGGCCCAGAATACGCATTGCCATGCCTGTGGTGCCCTGCTGATTGAACGGGATGCTTTTCGCTCCCGGCGCGTCGGACTCGACAACGACCGGTGCGCAGCCTGCGGTGAGAAGATTCCGGGCGTACTGCAAAAAGAGATATGAGTCAGTCCCGTATCCAGCCGATGGACTGAAGATAGGAATATTCGGACGGCCATTCATCGCGGTGCGCTGTTACAAGCGCCGTCATATGCTCCTGCATGACGGCATGAAATGCCTCCTGGTCGGGGTATGAGGCAGAGGATGCAATGGCGCCGGCCAGGGCGGTTCCAAGGGCACGGGACTCCTCAACGGCTGCCGCAAAACGCTCCTCCCCTTCGGCCATGACGGCGGCGGTCCCTCCGACCACATCCGCACCGAATACCTGCCATGCATTTCCGAGATAATCAAGGACGCAGTCCGTCCCTCCGCCACCCCCGGTCGTCAGAAAGGCGGCATATCTGCCCCGGAATTTCTGGCAATGGACGACATCCGCCATCCGGTCGATGAGGGTCTTGAGCTGGGCGGTGATGGAGTTGATATACACCGGGGAGGCAACAAGAAACCCGTCCGCCTCCAGCATCACCTTGAGGATGTCGTCATAGTCGTCCTCGAAGATGCAGCTGCCGGTTTCATAGCACTTCGCGCATCCGATGCAGTACCGGATGTCCTGCCGGGTGATATCGAAGTACTGTACCTCCGCTCCTGCCGCAGCCGCCCCCTCCATGGCTGCTTCCAGAAGATGCAGTGTGTTGCTGCCCGTACCGCGTGGGCTACCGTTGAGTGCAACGATGTTCATACCCGGATATCGGTGGGGAAAAATAGATATTTTCCGGTCAGTCCACGAATGTCTCTACCCGTATGGTGTAGAGCCCGTCACACTCCCCATACAGCCGCACGACAACGGTGAATGTATCGTAACCGCTTACCTTCTGGAATGTTTTGGATTTTGTGTCGACGGTATCTCCCGATTCTACGTCGACCAGGGACGAACGGATGATCACATCGCTTTTATCTTCTGCTTCGGTATTTTCCACCTGGATACGGCCTTCCCAGTAGCAGGTCTCCTCCGTTGTCCAGTACTTGTCGAATACCGGGACGGTTATCCTGAGGGGGCCATTCTCATACATGCCCGCATAATCGGGAACATCCGGCCCGGCCGGGATGACGGATATGTCGCCTTCGGATAAGGGCTCAACGTCCTGATTCAGGCATCCTGCCATGCAGGCGAAACCTGCACAGAGGAGGATCAGGACTGCCATCAGCCAAAACGGTTGGTTGCGCATACTGGAATTTGGCTCCGGATATATGTATTAGTTCCTCTCCAACCCGGAGATAATAGCCATTTCCCGGAGACAACAGGGATAAGCGGGTGAGTTCAGGGGTCGCCGGGGTCCGGGATGGCATTTAAATAGAATATTATGCATGTATTCAATGGTGATTATCGGTGATACGAGAGGCAGGATACTTTGTGCTTTTTACCGCCCTTGCAGTGGTCCTGAACAGGGCGGCATACTATTACCCCACTCCTGAAATGCTGAAGCTCTCCCTCACCTTCCTCTCTATTGCACTGGTCTACCTTGGATATGTCATCCTTGGTTATGTTGTTACGACTCTTATCGCCACAAAATATATCCAGGATAAAAAAACGAGGTATTCGCTGAACAAGGCGCTCTTTATCCTCTCCCTTCTGGCGGTTGTGATCATCGGCATAAGGATCTGGGTGGAGGAGACCCAGTCTCTTCTTATATCGTACGGGATTCTTGCGGCGGGCCTTGCGATTGCCCTCCAGGACGTTCTCCGGAATTTTGTCGGGGGAATATACATCATGCTCTCAGGCATGTTTCGTGTGGGGGACCGGATCAGCATCGGCGAGACGGCCGGTGACGTAATGGACGTGGGAATCATGAACAGCACGCTCATGGAAATCGGCAAGTGGGTGAACGGAGACCAGCCGACCGGCAGGATCGTGATTATTCCGAATGCCGTGGTCATCTCCGGGATTGTTCACAATTATACCAAAGATCACAATTTCATCTGGGACGAAATCACCCTTCCCCTTACCTATGACAGCGACTGGAAAGCAGCAATCCAGGTATTCTATGCAATCGTACTGGAGGAGACAAAAGAACTGACCTTCCAGGCAGAAGCAGAGATCGAAAGAATCGGGGAGAAATACTATCTCCCGAAAAAGGTCGTCGAACCGTCCGTGTACACCACCCTGACGGACAACTGGATACGCCTGGATATCCGGTATGTCACCGATACACGGCAAAGAAGACTATTGCGTGATACAATTATGAAGAGGCTGATGGAGGCGGTGGATGCACATGCGGAGTTTACCATCGCAAGTGAATCGATGGAGATTCAGGGCACCCATGTTATCACCATGCGTGGCAATGCCGCCGGAGAAGAACAATGACGGAGGAGACAGACACCCAGGTCTCGACAAAGGCGGGACTCCCGCCGGGCACCCTTATTCATATCGGGAAGTTACGCACCGAAACCACCGAGATTTCGATTACCCGCTATGATGCCGACGACTACCGCGAATTCTCTTCAGCCTCTGTCGACGACATCCCCGGCTGCATAGGGAATTCCGGAGTGACATGGATTAATATCACCGGTCTTGCCCGTACGGACATTATCGAAAAGGTCGGGAAAATCTTTGAGGTGCATCCCCTCATCCTGGAAGATATCCTGAATACGCGGCAGCGTCCGAAGATCGAGGACTACGGGTCGTATATCTACGTGGTCATGAATATGCTCTCGGTTGAACCCGAGGGGGGAATTGCATCAGAACAGGTGAGTTTTCTTCTGACGGAGAATGTCCTCATCTCCTTTCAGGAACAGCCGGGTGATGTCTTTGACAGTGTCCGAAAACGTATCCAGGCAAAGAAAGGGCGCATCAGGCATTCCGGTGTCGACTACCTGCTGTACGCCCTCGTCGACTCGATTGTCGACAATTACTTTGTCGTCTTCGAATGGATTGGTGAGATAGTCGAGGAGATTGAGGATGAACTCATTCACAACCCGACCCCGGAGATACTCGAGACCATCTATGCCCTCAAACGGGACCTCATCTATATCCGGAAGGTGATCTACCCGCTGCGTGAAGTGACCTCCCAACTGGAACGGGGTGATTCCGACCTGATTGACCCGTCCATCCTGGTCTATTTCCGGGATGTCTACGATCACGTCATCCAGCTGGCGGATTATGTGGAGACCTACCGGGATATGAGCTCGGGCATGCTGGATATCTATCTCTCGAGCGTATCGAACCGGATGAACGAGGTGATGAAGGTCCTTACGATCATTGCGACCATCTTCATTCCCCTGACGTTTATCGCCGGCATTTACGGGATGAATTTTGCATATATGCCCGAGCTTGGCTGGAGAATGGGATATCCCGGAGCACTGGGGATAATGGCGGTGATTGTTGTAATAATGCTCATGTATTTCCGCCGCAAACAATGGTTATAATATAAAGCGGGTTTCTGACGGGATATTATCCGTTCCGGTAGGGAGCGTCGCACGACTGTGAGGATGATTACCAATGAAAGATGTGATCAAGGCAGACGGGACGAGGCAGCCCTATGACCGGCACAAGGTGATGCGGACCGCCCGCAATTACGGGGTGCCTGAAGAGTATATCGTAGAGGTCGCTGCGGAGATCGACAAGCACCTGTATGACGGGATGCGCACGCGGGATATCCTGCGCCTTATTCATACGGTGGCACGGAAGTATCAGCCGGCCGTTGAAGACCGGACGAATGTACGGAGGGCAATCGGTCTCTTCCGCCCGAAACCGGACTTTGAACTCTATGTGCAGGCGCTTCTGGCAGGCTCCGGGTACGAGGTGGGAGAAGGCAGGATTCTGCAGGGGAGATGCGGCGAGCATGAGGTGGATGCGATTGCCAGAAAGGACGGGATCACGTATTTTGTCGAGGTGAAGCACCACCACAACCATCACCGCATGACGGGTCTTGACGAGGGACGCATCGCCCGGGCCATCGTCGAGGACGTGCAGGAAGGGTACAAGGCGGGACGCAACCACTTCACCATTGATGCGGCGATGATCGTAAGCAACACCAAACTCTCCGCCCACGCAAAGCGCTATGCGACCTGCTGGGATATCAAACACATCGGCTGGGACCATCCGGCGGAGGAGAATATTGCGTCGATGGTTGCCGACAGGAAGCTCTGCCCGATAACCCTGATCAAAGGGGTCGGTGCCAGTATGCGAAAGAGCCTGGTGCACGCGGGGATTGTGACGGTGGGACAGATTCTGGAGCATTCGCCGGCAGAGCTTGCGAAGATGACGGGGATGCTGGAGCGGGAGATGATTATTCTATCGGACAGGGCGGGAAAGGTTGTGGAGTGATGGTT
>JBFFLM010000095.1:0-5918 GCA_041554835.1 Methanogenium sp. | reverse complement strand
GATATGGCGTTGCACATGCGGATTGCCTCGTCGAGGGGCTTCTGGTGGATGTTTCTGCCGGTGGCGTTGCCGGCGCAGCCGCCGGTGTGGATCTGGTCGTAGAGCTGCTGGAGGAATCCCTCGGGCGAGGTGGAGGAGCCGCCTGCACAGACGACCTTCGTCCGTCCGGCCGCTTTCGTCGCCTCGATGAGCTGGTCCGGTGAAGAGACGCCGTCCTTTTTGGGTGCATTGACCTTCACGAAGTCGCTGCCGAGCGTTGCGGCAACGCCCGCTGCTCCGGCGATGAGGTGCGGGTCCTTCTCGTCCTTGACCGCCGTCCCGCGGGGGTAGATCCAGAGAACCGTCACAAGGCCTGCCTGGTGGGCATCGTAGATGAGCTGCGCAGCTTCGGTGAGCATCTGCGCCTCGTACTCGCTGCCGAGGTAGATGGTGTACCCGATTGCCGCGATCACCAGTCCCGTCCGCTCCCTGATGTCAATGATCTGGTCGACGGTGTAGAGCTGCTGGCTCAGGGGGTCCTTCTGGGCGGTCTTGACCAGATGCGTCTTTGAGTTCATCTTCACGAGGTACGGGACGTCCGGGTAGTCCATCGCGTACCGGTTGATGAGGCCGATTTGCGTTGCAAAGACGCCGATCCTGCTCTCGTCTGCGATGCGGAAGAGGTGTTCGGGGTCGGCGTCGTCCTCTGCGATACCCTCTCCATAGAAGTCATCATTCATGTGCTCGACCTTCTGGTCGCCGGCAAAGAGCATCAGATGACCCGAATCCTGTGTGATCGTAAGATAATTGTCCAGATATGCCGCCTTTGCGGACTCGGGCACATCCAGTGGAATCACAATTTCAAGCTCCTCTGTCATACCCAATCCTTTCAGTAGGTGGATATTTATGTTTTGCCAGAGGAGGCGCCCGGCGGCCCGCTCCCCTGCCGCACTCAGATAGCAAAAGAGGGGGGTACGTATCAGAAGGTGGGAAAGGCCGTCTGACGCTCCCGTTCATAGAAGGTCCGCGCCAGGGGCGCCCCCTGCAGGAGGCGGCGGGCGGTGTTGTGGACCGAGGGGGCGACATCGGCGGGCACCGCGGCGAGGACGGCAAGGAGCAGGTCGCAGAGCGGCAGGTAGTACTGCTGCTCCATCCTGTCGATGTTGCCGAGGACCGAGAGGATGCCCACCGTGCTGTACTCGTTGACCGGGGCAAGGGTGGTGATGATCTCGAGGAGGAGTTTTTGTCCCTCGGGTGTCTGGAGCGAGACCTTCTTGTTCTGGGCAAACCGTCCCAAAAGCGCCCGCTGGTCATTCGCCTGTTCGAGGGAGAAGGCATCCGACGCCATCACTTCGCGCACGACCGTCGTTGCGTCCTCCGTCGCAAGCGACGCCACCGATGCCAGGAACCCTTCCCAGGTCACGGGATGCTCCTGTGCGGTCCGCATGTACTCCATGAGAAGCGGCAGGCGCCCCTCTACCGTGCTGTTGATGAGAAGCGTAAAGGCGGTCAGGCGATCGGTAGCGTTGGCCGACTCCCGGAATGTCGTCATCAGGAGGTCGTGGACGTCGGTGGTGTCGAGCGTCGCGAGCATGGCGAGGGCCGCGTTTTTGACCTGCCGGTGTTTGATGTCGGCGATCTTTGCATCGAGCGTGTTACTGCCGGAGATCCGGTCCTGTTCGGCGTGGAAGGCGGCGAGAAGGAGGTCCTTGTGGGCCTCTGCCGTCGTCTTCAGAATCTTTCGCCGTGCCTCATAGAGGGCGCGGTACCGGTGGGCGAGCGTCTCGTCGTCGACCGACTCGAAGATGGTCAGAAACTGGCCGCCGGCCCGTGCCATCAGGTCGGCATCCGCGAGGAGCGCCGGGAGAAGCGTTATGATGTGGTCGCGGACCGCAGCACCGGGAGAAGCGAGGAGTCGGGTCTTCTCCCGGTCGAGGAGCGTTGCAAAGGCGACATACCGTGCGCTGATGTCATCGTCCTCTTTGACCTGACGAAGAAGTTCATCATCCGTGGCCTCGTGGACCACCTTCCCGTAGAAGCCGTATCCCCGGTTGAGCGAGAGAAACGCGGGAGCTTCGGTCTCGTCATGGATGACGACGGTCGGCGTGTCGTTGAGGAGGAGCGTATCTTCGGCAAGAATCGTCCCATTCTCGGCGAAGACCGCATACGAAAACGGGAAGTCCCATCCCTCGCTCCCCGCGGCCTTTGTGAGGGTGATCGTAAGCGTCCGGCTCTTCGCATCATACGCGGAGGCGACCTCCACCACCGGAAATCCAGTCTTCTTCATCCACGGTTCGGCAAAGGAGGCAAGCGGGACGCCTGATGCCTCCTCCATCGCCGCCAGCCAGTCACGCGTCGTCGCGTTCCCGTGGCGGTAGCGGGTATGGTAGAGGTCGAGGCCCGCAACAAAGGTCTCCCTCCCCATGATCGTCTCGATCATCTTCACCACCTCGGGGGCTTTTACATAGGTGACGCCGGTGATGAGGTCGTTCGGGTCGTTGAACCCGTCCGGCTCGATCGGGATGGAGGCCGCCCCGCGGTCGTAGAAGAAGGTGCCGCCGTCCGGGGAGAGGAGGGTAAGCACGGTCTGGAGCCGCGAGTAGTCCTCCCCGAAGAGGAAGGCATGGTACTGCTGTTCGATGTGGACCGTGACCGCCTCGTTGAGCCAGAGCTCAAACGGCGTCGCCCCCGTCACCTCCGACCCGTTCAGGTTGTGATAGAACTCATGCACCTTCACCCGGATGAGGTAATCGAAGGCGCCGTCCGGTGCCTGCGGGAAGGGGAGGATGCGGTTGGTGGTGATCGTCGTGTTGCCGACGTTCTCCATCCCGCCGAAGTCGGAGTTCTGCATACCGATCTCCCGGTACACCGAGCCCGTATACCGGTATCCCGGCACAATGGCCGCCGCCATCTCGGCAAGGACAACCCGCACGGCCCAGACCTCCTCGTCTGCGGCGCCGCTGTTGATGAGCTCGTCGCGTTCCCGGCAGAGGCGGTAGAGATCATTGCGAAGATCCTTTTTTGCGTAGGTCTCCGGGCCGGTATAGAGGTACACCCAGAGGATCGAATCCGCGAGGATATCGAGGGATTCACGGGCAAGGGCAGGGTCGGTCTCCGGCGGCACGAGGAGTTCGAGGGTGAAGGTGGTTCCGTCCGGGTACTCGAACGGCCGGGTGAAGGTGTCGTAGGTGCCGATCCCCAAAAAGAAGAGGTACGGGGCCATCGGCGTGGTGCAGTTGCGGTAGGTGATCGTATCCCTTCCCCCGCCAGCCGGGTGGCGTTCGACCCCGACATCGCCGTTGCTGATGATATTCGTGTAGGCGGCATCGGCGGTGATCGTCGTCGTATAGGTGCACTTCGCCGTCATGTCGTCGATACAGGGGACGATGCGCTGGAACCCCCACTGCTGGCACTGGGTGATCTGCTGGGGCGGAGCTCCCGCCGGCGTTGCGTCATAGTAGAGTCCTTCGAGGATATTGGCGGTCGGGCGGCAGACGGTGGCGGTCTCCACCTCAAACGTTGTCCCCGGCGGGACCGGCGATGCAAAGGACAGGTGCAGGAAGGAGTTTTCGCGGTCATAGTCATAGGTAACGGGGTATTGTTCGCAGGCAACGGAGAGAATCTCGAGGTTGTTCGCATTCAGGGTGAGGGTGCCAAGCGGAGCGTCGCCCGATTCAAGGTGCAGCGTCGATCTGACCGTCGTCTTCTCATCCTCCACATCGAATGCGAGGTCCATATGGAGTACCCGCACGGGGATCTCCCCGAAATCCGAGCGCAGGTACCGGAACAGCCGTTGGGAAGTCATTCATGGACGTATCCCGCTCCGTGGTTAAAAAGAGATGGGGTTTTCGACTTTTCGAAAGGGTTTATGCAGATGAATGAAAACTATCCCATCGGTGTGATTATGAGTGATATTACCGTGAAAAACCTGGGATGGTGTGCCGCCGTGCTCCTCATCCTTGTTGCTATCTGTGGTGTGTGTGGATGTACCGACTCAGGGACGGACGATGTGTCCGTCTCCCCGGCAGCGACGACTGCCGCACCCGCCGGCGGGGCGGTCCCTCCGCAGAGCGGCGTCACCGGCGAGGTCGTGCATTACACCGTACTCCAGCCTTTTCTTCCGACCCTGACCAACAACTGGGTAGTAGCTGAAGAGGATGCCGGAACTCTGGCCATCGACGGGCAGTCGTACAGCCAGGCGTATGCCGTGTATGAACTCAAGACCGACCCGTCCATTACGGTCACGGTCTTCATCCAGGATGTCGGGGACATCGAGGGTGCCGGTTACTCCCAGATGTGGGACACCATGGTCGCGTTCGAGACGCCCGACATGCAGTACTATACGACCACCGTTGCAGGACACCCCGCGTGGATTCTCAATGACAAGGCGGAGAATACCTACACCCAGCTCGTCAACATCGACGACCGGTTCTTTGTCTGGGTGGGTGTTGAAAACGGCAAACCCGAATACGTGACCGTCTTCAACAACCAGATCGATTATGCGGGCATTGCCGCCCTGGCATAATCCTTTTTTTTTAAAAAATCCCTTACCGCCGATCAACCAGCCGTTTGGGCCGCCCTTTCAGCCGGTAGAGTTCGAGGCCGCCCGCCGGCGAGTAGTTGTACACAACTTCGAGGTACCCCTCGCTGTGGAGCCGTGCGAGTGCCGGCTTCTCCCTGAAGAGCGCCTTCAGAAAGTTCTCTTCGACGAGCCTCCGGTTGCACCGGTCGGGGTCGTGTGATTCCAGGCTGACCCGCAGGATCGCCTTGCCTTCGTCCGGGTCGAAGTAAACGAACGCTTCGTACTCTCCGGAGAGGTACTCCATGTTTTCCCGCTGGAAGACTCCCTTCTCGATGTCGACGCGGTTGACCGGCACATCGTCGATGTAGATCGTCTCCGCCTCCCGCCGCGGGTTGTCGATGCGCATGTGCGTCCGCCCGCAGGGGCAGCGGTCCCGGGTAAGCACGGTCGTCACGTCGTCGGTGTCGTAGTTGATGAGGAGGTTGCCGGTCCGCTCCCCCACGGGGAGGAGCGTGGTGAGCACGATTCGCCCCTGCGCTCCGTCGCTCACGAAGTCCTGCATATGCGGGTCGTAGAGGTCCATGTGCACGAGGTCTTCGGGGACGTGGAGGCCCGCCCGCTCGGTGCACTCGCCGCACATCGTCCCCTCGGTGCTCCCGTAGGTGTTGAAGCACGGGACGCCCCAGACCTCGTCGAGGTACCGCCGCGACTCCTCGGCAAAGCTTTCCCCCCCGACGATCAGTTTCGTGATCGAGCTCTCCTGCGGGTCGAGCCCCTCCTGCTCCATCCGCCGGGCCAGCCGGAGGAGCTTGAAGACGGAGCCCACGATGGCGGTCGGCTGCAGGTGCTTCATCACCCGGACGGGGAAGGTGCACTTGCCCTCGGGGATGATCGTAAACCCGATGCTGTGGGCCGCAAGTGTCATCGTGTTTGCGCCGACGTTCATCCCGTAGCTGGCGCAGACGGCCACCCGGTCACCTTTGGCAAAACCCTGCGAGAGGAAGCTTCTGGCGTATTTCTCAGCATATCTCTGCCAGTCGTTCCACATCAGGAAAAATGCTTTCGGGGTTCCCGAGGTCCCGCTCGTCTCGTGAATCGTGAAGATATCTTCGCAGGCGGCACTTTTGAAGAGGTAGTGGCCGGTGGCGGGCGGCTGGTTCTCCCTGATGGTCGTCCCCGAGATGACCGGGAGGTCGAGGAGGTCTTCATGCTCCCTGATCCCCGCCGGGTCGATCCGGTTGTCGGCAAACCATTTCCGGTAGAACGGTGAGTGGTCGGCCGCGTAGCCGACGGTGTAGCGGATCCGTTCGTCGATGAGGGCGTCGAGGTCGTCCCGCGGCATCGTCTCGATATCAGGATTATAGTAGTGCATCGTTGCCTTCATTCCACCATGAGGATACACGCAGTTATAGGTTTC
>JBFFLM010000094.1:0-5953 GCA_041554835.1 Methanogenium sp. | reverse complement strand
CGTTGAACTCGACGAGGGAACCTCCATGACGGCGCACATCGTCTGCGACCCGGAGGAGGTCTACATTGGGATGCCGGTGAAACGGGCATTCCGCAAGATCATGGCCGACGGCGATTCCGGCGTGATCGTCTACGGGACGAAATTCGTTCCGGCATAATTCCACCAGCTCTCAAAAATCTCCTTATTTTTTTATTTTTTCCTTTTACGGTGACGGCGGGCTCACGAATTCTTCCTGCCCCCGTAGAGCGCCGGTCTTACCGATACCCGATGTTGGAAGACGTGGCGCCTCCTGCCGCCTGCCGGGGACCACTGATGGCGATACCGGAAATGTGAGACGGTGCAGAATGTCGGGAACGAAAAAGGGAAGGAACGATGGATGGCGCATCCTACCGGCGGACGTCGATGTCGTAGACCGCATGGTGCTGGGTGGGAGAGTAGGACCGGACCTCGTGTTCGGTGATGGTGCCGAAGGTCCGAGGCGCAAGGTCCCGGAGAAGGGCCCCCTCTTCGTCCTGAAGGGCATAGAGGTGGATGGTGGCACCGTCACGGGCGAGGGCGAATGCCGCATCGAGGAAGGGTGCTGGATCCATAGGGAGGTTCATGATGATGCGGTCGAAGGACGCGAGCGGGAGAATGCCGGAAAGGTGGCAGGCGTCGGCAAGGACCGGGAGGATATTGGTGCGCCGGTTCATCCGGATATTCTCTTCCATGAGCCGGACGGCACCGGGATTGAGGTCGCAGGCATAGACGATGGATGCCTGTGCTGCGCAGGTGATGGCAAACGGCCCGACTCCCGCAAACATGTCGAGGACGCGTTCCCCCGGATGCATCAGGGCGCATATCCGGTGACGTTCATTGGCGAGGCGCGGTGAGAAGTAGGCCTCTTCCAGGTCGACGGCAAAGCGCAGCCCGTACTCGGTGACGATGGTCCTGGTGGTCTGTTCCCCTGCGAGCACCCGGTAGGTCCGTGTCCGGTAGGTCCCCTGGACCGGGCTTTCCCCGCCAAGCACCGTGTGCAGGGAAGGGCGTGATACAAGGAGGCGCCGGGCCTCCTCTTCATCCTCGTCCTGCATGATGGCGATGCCACCCACCAGTTCGTGGCGCGGCAGTGGGACCCGTACGGGTACTTCCCTGCATTGCCACAGAACGTCCCCGTCCAGGTGCTCCGTGACAGGAAAGAGGATATCATCACCATCGGCTGCGGGGCGCAGCGTGGTGTCGAGGATACCGCCTGCTATGAGTTCCCTTCTTACCTGTTCCGCCTCTGTTTTTGCCACCCGCCGGCACCACTGTTCCCGTTCCATGCGACCACCAGTATTTTTGGGTTTTCCCACTATCATATGTGTATGGAAGAATATATACAGCGAATACGTGAGGGCTCGCTCAAACTCCACGCACTCGATCAGGAGATGTCCTCGGACGAGGCGATTGCGGTACGCAGGGCCTATATCGCCGGAGAGACCGGGACGGACCTCTCCCGCGTGGGGGCGTATTCGATTGATACCGAACGGGTGGTGAAGCGCAACTGCGAGAATATGATCGGTGCCGTCCAGGTGCCGGTGGGTGTCGCAGGGCCCCTCGGGGTGCAGGGGGAGTACGCGAGTGGCGAATTTTACCTGCCGCTTGCGACGACAGAAGGAGCCCTCATCGCCTCGGTGAACCGGGGGTGCAAGGCAATCACCCGTGCCGGCGGCGCAGAGGTACGCATCAAGCGGGACGGGATGACCCGTGCACCGGTTTTTGCCTGCGAGAGTGTCCCGCATGCAACCGATGCCGCACGTTGGGTAGACGAGCACTTCGAAGAGCTTGCCGCGGCAGCGGAGAAGACGACCTCGCACGGGAAACTGATAGGGATTACCACCTATACGGCGGGGACGAATCTCTTTGTCCGCTTTGAGTTCTTCACGGCCGATGCGATGGGCATGAACATGGTCACCATCGGAAGCGAAACCGCATCGGAGCTGATCGAGGAGGCGACGGGGGCACGAAGGGTGGCGCTCTCCGGCAACATGTGCGTGGACAAGAAACCTGCTGCGATGAATGTCATCATGGGACGGGGCAAGACGGTCTCAGCGGGTGTCTTCCTCTCCGATGAGATGGTACGGGAGACGTTCAAGACCGATGCGGCGACCCTTGCCGAGGTGAACACGAGGAAGAACCTGATTGGTTCCGCACGGGCGGTATCCCTTGGCTTCAACGCCCACGCCGCCAATGTCATCGCCGCGGTCTTTCTTGCCTGCGGGCAGGACCCGGCCCATGTCGTCGAAGGGAGCAACGCGATGACCACGGTTGATGTGGTGCCTGGCGGCGTCTATGTCTCGGTGACGCTCCCCTCGCTTCAGGTAGGCACCGTCGGAGGGGGCACGGGCATCGCCACCCAGCAGGAGTGCCTCTCCCTTCTCGGGTGCGCCGGAGGAGGAGAACAGCCAGGTGACAATGCAAAAAAGTTGGCCGAGATCATCGCGGCGGGCGTCCTTGCCGGAGAACTCTCCCTAATTGGAGCGCAGGGTGCCGGTCACCTCGCACGGGCGCATAAGCAGCTCGGGCGCGGCTGATATTCTGAATATTTTTTTATTTTTTTACCGGTACGTCAGGAAAACCATCGCATCATCAGAATCGCATCCTCACCGTCGCTATAGTACTGATCAATGACGAAGACCTGGGTATACCCGTACTTCCGGTAAAATGCCTGTGCGGCGGTGTTCGACACCCTGACTTCCAGCTGCATCCCCCCTGCACCACGGACCATGCACTCGAGTTCGAGCCGGCGCAGCAGGCTGCCGCCGATCCCTTTCCTCTGACGATGGCGGGACGTGCCGAGATTCATGATATGGCCGTAGGTCTCTTCTCCGGTATGCTCCATCCCGCCACAGACGAACCCGGCAATCTCGTCATCCTCGACGGCCACAAAGAAGAGTTCCTCGTAATATTGCAGAGCATCCTTAAATCCGTCCTCGTCCCACGGATCGGTGAAGAGGTCCTGTTCCAGGGCCACAACCGCCGGAATATCGAAAGCGGTGGCCCTCCTGAGTATATATGTAGTAGAGTTCATATTGCATTGATCGGGATACTCATATTACGCTTTACAGCCAATAAATAACGCACCCACATCCCGGGCAGGCACAGATCCATGGTTAAGATATTCAGTTTCCGGGCACTCCGGCCAGAACCCGCCGAGGCGCAGAACATTGCCTCCGTTCCGTATGATGTCGTCTCGACGGCTGAATCACGGGAGATCCTTGAGAAAAACCCGAAGAGTTTCCTTCGCGTCATCCGTTCCGAGGCGACGCTGGGGGATGTCGACCCCTCCGACCCGTCGGTCTACAGTACGGCAAAAGAGCACCTTGACGAGATGGTTGCTGAGGGGCTCTTCACCCGTGACGCAGAACCGGGCATTTACCTCTACCGCGTCAAGCAGGGCGGTAGTATCTACACGGGCTTCGTCGCGAATGTCAGCGTCGATGACTATCTGGAAAACAGGATCAAACGCCACGAACACACCCGGTACGACAAGGAGGAGGACCGGACCCGGCATATCACCACCACCGGCACCCATACGGGGCTTGTTGTTCTTCTCTACCGTGACCCCGGCGAGATCTTCAGGTATGTCTCCTCACTTGTTCCCGAGGGCGAACCGGACGGCGTCGTCAAGACCGATAGCGGTGTTGTCCACGAGGTCTTCAGGGTTGCCGACCCGGGGGCGATTGCACATCTCACCGGTCTCTTCGAAGACGTGGACGCCCTCTATATCGCCGACGGCCACCACCGTGCCAAGTCATCCGTGAACGTGGCAACCCGGCGTCGTGAGGAAGGGACCTGCACCCCTGAAGTGGAGCGCTTCATGGCGATCATCTTCGCCCAGAACCGCGTGAAGATCCACGGCTACAGCAGGCTGGTAACCGATCTCGGTGAGTACACCCCGGAGAGTTTCATGGAAGTGCTCTCCGGTCTCTTCGAGGTACGGCCGTACGGGGAGATCGATGATACGGTCTATTGCATTCCCCCGCTTCGTGAGTCCGCAGAGCCTCTGCATGTGATGCACATGTACCTCGGCGGGGCATGGTACGAGCTCTCACGTCCGGTGGACCCTGCTCTCGACCGTATCGCCGCCCTCGACGTCTCGGTCCTCCAGAAGGAAGTGATGGAGGGCATGCTCGGGATCACCGATCCCCGTGGCGACCCGCGGCTCCAGTACCTCGGCGGTGCACGCCCGCTTGCCGATCTGAGCGAAAAGGTCGATTCCGGGGAGTTTGCCGTTGCCTTCTCCATGCAGCCGGTCGATGTCGAGGACGTGCTCTCCATTGCCGACGCAGGCGGGGTCATGCCGCCGAAATCGACATGGTTCGAACCGAAACTTCTCTCGGGTCTCGTCCTTCATACGATCAACGAATAGCGGGTCACTACCGCACATTTTTCCTTTTTTCCCTCCGCCGCGCGTAGAGTGGAGCATTGGCATTGCGAAACTGCCGTTCAAATGGCGCATGAAGATGATTTGAAAAATTTTGGAGCTTTTTTTGCCCGAAGGGTGCCCGTATTGGAGAAATGTTCGCAGTGAGCGTGATATTTACGGTTGGTTTGCTAAAAAAACCCTTCAAATGGCGTAAAAATTGAGGATTTGGATATGAATATTTATATGCAGTCAATCTAATAAGAACAATAGGAAGGATCTTCTTTATGCAACAATATCTCTCTGCGGTGATAATTGGATCCTTATGTTTCTGCTGTACCTGTGGCTGTCTTGAGAGCGTTGCAGGTACGCCGGATACGGGCATCGAAGGCATGCCGGTGGAGGGGACCGGGTCCTTTCTTCTAAGCGATGCGATCGCTGCCCTCGATGCCGGGATCGCCGATTCACTGTTCTCCTTTTCCGGGTATTCTCTGTATACGGTATTAGGGAGCGGTGTGAACAGTGATGGTGCCGCAGAGAGCTGGTCGCTTCTGATCGTTCCCGAGGGTGAGAACGAAACCCGTCTTCTCACCTTCACGGGGAGCAGCTGGCAGGATGCCGTGTGGCCGGAAGTACCCGGCAATGACACCGCAGCATGCTGCCTTGATGACATTCTCATGCCGGAGGATCTTTTCGCACAGAACAGGGGGGTACTAGAAGAGATGATGACAGGAAACGGTGTTGATACGACCGATATCGAGCTTGCCGGGGGAGTCTACCATGTCCGGGCCCGGGGGGTATCCGATATGCGGGAGTTACGGTTTGATGCACGGACCGGGGAGCCGGTGCAATGAGCAGGAGAGAGGAATATAACGAAGATGGTGTGTTGTCCATCGATTTTCTCGCAGGGTTTACCATCTTCATGATTGCCCTTATCATGGTGATTTCCCTCCTGCCGGGAATTCTGGCAGGCATCGAGAGTGAGGCAATCGACTATGATGCGGTTGCCTACCGGACGTCGGTCATCCTGGTCGAGGATCCCGGGTGGCCGTCGAACCCGCCATGGAACCAGATGGACGAAATCCACAAGGCCGACATCGAGCGGATGGGGCTTGCGCTTTCAAAGGATACGCCGAATATCCTCTCCCGGGAGAAGATCAACCTGTTCTTCGACAATAATGCCCCGTTCCCCTTCGTTGAGGACGATTACCGGTCAAAGGTGATCTTCGGGGATATCCCGTATCTCTACAACTTCTCGCTGAGGATTGATGGGGAGAACCCACTCTTTGTGGGGCAGGAGATCCCGGAGTCGAGCTACGGGTACCAGCGCCGTCTGGTGAAGGTGAAGGAGGACAGTTTTGCGCATATTGATTTCACCGACCCGAATCATGCCGACTACAGTGCGAATACCCTTGCGTGGAATGTGACGGACGGTCCCCACGAGGCGGATTTTGCAGTTGAGATGGACTATGGCGAACTCTATGACCGATCCATCAGCCCCGCGTACCGGATCGATCCCCGCAGCGAAGAGCTTGGATTTGACATGCAGGGCATGCTGGCCAATCT
>JBFFLM010000093.1:0-5955 GCA_041554835.1 Methanogenium sp. | reverse complement strand
ACGAATGGGGAATAATCTCTCCTATTTTTCGCCGAATTTCCCATACGGGCCCTTCCAGCTGTCAGCGATTTTGATAAATTTCGCATATCCGTGGGTTCTGATGAATGCTATTGATTGCTGGTATTTCTTGTATTTATATCCGTTCTTAGCGTAAAATTCCGAGAGAACTGTGCAGGTTTCATACTCCGGGCAGTCGGCGCAGGTCTCAAGGTTTCTCTCCTTATAGCAGCAGATCTTCATCCTGCATTTCGTTCTGGCAATATCCCGTTCACCCGTTCGGTACCCCAGTTTGCAGCCTTTGCAGTGCCCTTCAATAAATGGCCTGCATGTCCTGCAGTACGCTCCGCAGCATCCAATATTTCGGCGGGGATCATCTTCCTTCTCGTTTGTTGCGTCGGCCATACCTGCCATACTCCGGGGAGATCTCCCTGTTCTCCAATATCCACTCACTAGTATGGCAATAGAGAAAAAACCTCCATCGTGTGCTGGAATTTCCCCCCCCCACACATCAGGGTCTGATGCATGAATATCTCAACAGGTTTCCTGGTGCCGGGCGAAAATTGCCCTTTGGCGTAGTGTGTTCTTTTTGCGGGAACCATCCCGAAACAGCAGAGAAAAATGAGATATGGAATTGTGTACAGTGGGTGAATGGAATAGTATCATCCAAATGAGGCCCGGTCACTTGTGCCGGAGAAAATAGCATTCCCCCCAGTCCTTCCTCTCACCGGGCTTCATTTCAACAAGCATTTTTTCGGCATGGTCTTCACAGACATTCTGTTCAACAGATCCCAGGATCTGAATGCCGATGGCTCTCTTTCCACAAAAATCACACCGTGTATTCATTGGTGGAATGTTCATAAACACATGTGTACCATTCGAATTATTTAATCATATTACCTGAATTTCCGGGCAGTGAAATGGACCTGCTTACCATATTCAGGACAATACCCGCCGCCACGCAAGGCACGGCCTGCCAAACGGAAGATGCACCGGCGTGGTAAGAGCGTGGGAATGAATCGGGGGATGGTTCATCACGGGAACCATGTGGTACGCGTACGGGATGGGGGTCTGGTTCGACTGATCGAAGGCACACGATGGTGTGGTGTCGCCGACGGCAGCAGGAACGGCTTTTTTTACGTTGTATGAAGAGTGTCAGCGTACCCGGCAGATGCACGTGGACTGCATTGAAGGTGAGCGAAACACCCGGTCAGAGGATGGTGCGAAGCCTGCCCTGAGGGATCACCATTCCCCGGCATGCAGAAAAACGGCTCAAAATAGCATGTTCACATTAAATCGGGGTGTAATATGGATTACCCCGATCTCTATTCGTGACAGATAAGCCCAATTTTTTATTGTTTATGCGGGAACGGGTAAAAAAATTGGAAGAGATGGTATCTTACCGTGCTGGTATGATGAGGGAGCGCTCTCCGGCGGGCATGAACTCGCGGGTTGCACCACGTGCGAACTCACGGCGCGGGTCGGAGAAGTCGAACCTGAGTGAGGGGTCTGCAAAGCAGATCTTCACGAGCGGACTGTAACAGAACTCGTCGCCACGTCCGTAGTGTGCACCGGAGACAATAGCTGCGTACTCTCCCTGGTGACCGACGTTCATTGCGTAGTTCGGGTAGTTGGGTCCACGAAGTTCGCCCATCAGACCGCGGTCGCCGTCCATGGCAAGCGAGTTTGCCGAACCACACTGGTCCTGCAAGTCGTAGCCGAAGAAACCGAGACGTGACCAGCCTTCCTTGTGCATGAGCATGGAAAGGTACCATCCGTTCAGACCGGCATTGGAGTTTCCGGTACCGATGGAACAGGTCAGACCACAGGCTGCGGCCATGACACCGGCACGCTGTGAACCGCCGAAGTGGTCCTCCATCATGGTGGGGAACTGCTCGTACTGCTCCATTGCGTTCAGGTTGACCTCGGTTGCCAGGTCGTTGACAAGGTCCTGGGTAGGCTCGAGGGTCTGTTCGGGTGACGGAGCGGTGTAGTCGAATTCGTATTTGTCCTTCAGGTAGTCCATACCGTAGTAGGTGAACTCATCGAGGATGTTGTCGGTGTATGCTGCGGTAGCGTACTGGGTGAACCCGACACCACCGGACATGTAGGAACCGAGCCAGATCTGGTCGAAGAGCATGACACCGGCACCGACAACCTCGAGGGATGCACGGGCGGGGTCGTTGGGGTGCTTCCGGTCTGCCTGAATGATATCTCCGAAGAGACCGAACTTGATGCCACCGGGCTCGTTCGGGCCACGGGCACGGCGAGCGGGCAGGAGTGATGCCATCTGGACGACGCCTGCGTGCTTTGCTGCGTAGGAGAGGTCAGCGACGGCTGCTTCACCGGCACACATCCTGTATGCTGCGATGAAGGACATACCGATCTGCATTGCAGACCACCTGGAGGTGGTTCCACCGTCACACGTGCGGGACACGATGGACGGGATGTGGATTGCCTGGTACATCGACTTGCCGACTTCTGTCTTGAGCTCCTCGGCCTTCTCTTCGGCGAAGAGTTTGTTGATGTCGATGAGGAACTGCTTCTCGATGTCGTCAGCCATCTCATCGTCACCGGTGAAGACCTTCACGTAACAGTCATCGACGAGGCCGGGGTGGGTCTCGACCATGTGTTCCTGAACCACTGCTGCACCGGGCATTGCGTGGTTGAGGATGTGGAGGTACTCGTTGATGGTCTCGGGGGTGACTTCCTTGCCGAGACGCTTCTGGAGGGTGGCGTGTGCCATGTCCATACCGACGATAACGGTACGGCGGATGTCGTCCCAGAACTGCTGCATGGCAGCGTTGTTGACGAAGTGAAGATCGTCACCTTCACAGTAGACGCCTGACTGGGAGACCTGGTAGGTCATGAGCTGTCTCTGACCCATGGGGATACCGCCGAGGTGGCAGCGTTCCGGGTCGTACATGGAGATGCCACGTGCCTTCTCGATTGCCTCGGTTGCCTTCATGAATTCGCGCTTGCGCGGAGACTGACGGACACCGTTGAAGTTGTAGAATGTGGTTTTCTCTGATTCAATATCCTGTCCACTGAATTTCTCGTTGAGTGAATCAAGGAAAAGTTTCTGTGCTCTCTCGATTTTTGCCATTTCAAATCACTCCTCTTTCGGCATGAAGCCGTATTTTGTCCTGAGCGTGTGGACACGCACGATGTACTCGACGTACTCCTTGTCATCGCGGTATGCGGTTCCGACGAGTGAGTGGAAGATGGTGGAGTGTGCCTTGAGCCATTCTTCGTCCATCGGCTTGCCGACGGCGACCTCACGGTCGAGGGGGACACCGATCTGGTCTTTCACGTATTTGACGACACCGTCGTCGGAAAGAACGCACCTCTGGAGCATGTCGAACTGCATGCCGTCTTCGGAGAGACGCAGGGAGTGCCCGTGCACGGTTGCGCCACGCATGCTGACGAGTGCCGGGTCGAACATCTCGGTCTCGATTAAGAGTTTTGCGTACTGCTCGAGGTCACGCTCACGGCACTCGACGATCTGGCGACCGGAGAGTGTACCGGGGTCGATGCCGCGGAAGCGGTACATCTCTGCGTAGGTACGCTGGTACGGCTGTGATGGTGCGTTGAACATCGAATCTGCAAACTGTACGTAGCGGACGCGGTCTCCTGCCTTTGCACCCTCGGTCGGTTTGACGAGTTTTCTCATCGGGCAGTCGGGTTCCTGCTGCTCGGCGAGTGGCGGGTGTGCGGTCGGGTATGCGGAACCCGGTGCACGGTGACCAAGCACCATGACGATATCTTCGTCTGTGACATCGCGGATCTTTTCGAGATCGTGGTTAGGGTTCATCTGGTTACGCCTGTTTTCAGCGACAACCGATGTACCGGGGCCATACTGTGGTGTATATGCCATTTATTTTTCACCTCTATTTTTTGGTTAAACCTGTTTTACGCGTGAATGATGTCTGCCAGGGTAGGTTCGTATCAGTGCAGCCCCTGTAGGATGACGGGGGTCTCCTTTCGTCGTGGATCGACGAGCCCGATGAAGGTCTCATCCGCATCCGGTCCATATTTTGCATAGTCCGTGAGCGTGGCCTGCGTCTTCATGAACTGCCCTTCCTGTAGCTGGTAGGGAAATTTCGTGAAGATGTCGTCGCACGCCCGTTTGATCTGTGCAATGACGGATGCATCGGTGACTTCTGCCGTGAGCATGCCCACCTGCACCCGGAGCTCCACCTCCGTATCACCGACCGTAATGGTCCTGCGGTTGGTGTTGGGGTTCGGCTTGCCGCGTGCGGGACCATAGGGCACGGTTGCCGGCAGACTCGGACCATTGATCATCAGCCGCCGTATTCCGGAAATGCCGGCGACTGCGTTCAGGAGGCGCTCGGCCGTATCGGGTTTCAATATGCGAAGAGGCACGATTCTGCACTGGGGATATCTGGCTTCTGTCATTCGAATCAACGGTTAAAAGTTCAGACTCCGTTTGCGATCTGGTGGATCGGTTTGTTGAACACGTCGATCTGACCGTAGGTCTCTCCCATGATCTTGGAAGTGCTCTCCGGCGAGAACATCTGGGTTCCTGCATCAAGTGCACAGGCTGCAACCACACAGGGGATTGCGATGCCGTTTGCGTGACGGGTCACGACGTGGTTTCCGTTGAAGATACCCGGACCGCCGCCACCGTAGATGGAGTGGCTGAAGAAGGAGAATCCGACTGCGGTTCCCATCATACGACCGAAGTCTGCGCTGGGAAGACCGGTCTCGTGCTCAAGAAGGTCGTTGAAGTACAGGAGGGTCGAGGAGACTGCCTGTGCGAAACGTCCTGCACCACAGTTGACGATGGTTGCTGCCATCGAACCGGCGGATGCATATGCATTCCACATCATGGGGTCCTTCGTGTCGTAGTACTGGAAGTAGTCGCTCTTCTTGCCCGGCACGATGACCTTGTCTTCGATTGCACGCTCGACGAGTGACTGAACGACGGTACCGACGGTTCCGGTCTGGCCGTTTGCCTTCACCAGGTCGTAGACCATGTTGTTTGCGTTGAGGCCCTGGTATGCGTAGCAGAGGAGCTGGTTGCGCTCGAATGGGCCGATTGCCATACCCATCTCGAATTCACCTGCAGTCTCGAGGGTGGCTGCGAGTGCTGCACCCTGGAGGGCATTCTTGCCGGTCATCATCACGTAGTGGTTAACGGGGATGTTGCGGAGTGCGTACCCGATACCTTCGTTGTTCTGCGGGATGTTGAGAATGGAGGTCACCAGTGCGCCGTTCATGTCCTGGGTGTGCGGGTATCCGCCCCAGCATGCTGCCTTGACTGTGGATGCGTTGAATGCGCTGATGTCGAACTGGTCGACGATTGCATAGGTTACTGCAGATGCGACTGCGGTGATTGCTGCATCATAGGTTGCGGCATTGTCCAGGCGCTTTCGGGGTACCTGAACGAGGAGCAGTTTTCCGGCATTGAACTCGAGAATTTCCGTGTCGTCGCCTTCTTCGATCTGGACCATTTCCTTGATCTGTGCGATGATGGCATCCTTGTTCTCCATGATCGGAAGATCGAGTTCACGACCCTTGATCTTTCCTTTGCCAAGCTTACCTGACTTGAGGGCAGCTTCAATGCCCGCAAGGTTGACATTAATCGTTCTCTTGGTCAGGTCGATGATCTTGCTTGTTGCAGGGTTGACCATTGGGCTAACCTTGTCGAGTGACACATCACTCTTCAGCAACATGCCGTCGTCTGAGTAGAGGTCGATTGTTTCTGAATATCTTGCCATATTATTCTGTCCTTTTTCAGTTTGTGCAAATTGGGTTAATAGAAAGAAACCGGTAACAACTGCCAGCCTTTTTCGAAGATATCTACTGCAGGTTCCCGCAGTTAGACTATACGGATTTCCTAGTATAGAATATAAGTTTTCTTAATTCGTGTGAATATTATTGTAATATAATAAATGTGTCATTTTGTTTGTTTGTCCAATCGTAGATCAAATT
>JBFFLM010000092.1:0-6011 GCA_041554835.1 Methanogenium sp. | reverse complement strand
GGTCGGCGCCGACCACCACCGGCCGTCCGGCAAGGGACGGGTCGTCGCGGACCTCCACCGAGGCGAAGAAACTGTCCATGTCCACGTGGAGAACAATGCGCTGGTGTCGTGCCTCGTCCATGGTTCTGCAGGTTGAAGGTCGCCCTTTCCGGTAAAAAAGGTCATGGTGCGGTGGCGAAGGTGAACGCCGTGATTTCTGGGGTGATGGCGGCGGTCCGGAAGGGGCGTTGTGCGGGCGGGTGGTGCGCCGCCCCTCCCTCCGCTTCGCCCCTTCTCCCGTCTTCCCCTACCGTCAGTATATAAACACCCGGCAGCCAATATCAGGTATCCATGTCGCTCAAGACCCTGCTCGTGACGCCGGCAGGCAAGGAGAAAATATGGGATGTCCCCGGGCGAAACCCCCCCGAAACCGTCCGTGCGGAGGACGCATTCACCGGGAGGTTCGCCCGGCGCTGTGCCCAGTATGCCCGTATCCATTACCCGAAGGACTGGGTCATCCTCTCCCCCAACTACGGGTATCTCCTGCCTGACCAGGAGGTCAGAAACCACACCACCGACGAGTTCGGGGCCTACAGCCTCGAGTTTGACACCATCAAGGAGAACGCGGAATACGACGGTCTTCTCGACTACGAATGCGTCATCTTCCTCGGGAGCGAGGACCGGTACGGCGCATTCATCGAGACGGTCAAAAAGACCTTTACGAAGAGTTGGATCGAGTTCCCCCTCCGGGACGCCGAATCGGACGGGGAGATGCTCGGGATACTGGTCGACTCCCTCACCCGGCGGGCGCCCCTGCGCAGAAACGTCATCCGTCTCGCCCGGGTGAAGGTGGACGGGCTCTTCGGGGCCCTCGACCACGACATCCCGCTCTTTCCCGAGGATTCGCTCTCGATCATTACCGCACCCAACGGGTACGGCAAGACCACGGTGCTGCGCATCCTGCGGGCCATATTCATGGGCAATGTCGACGAACTGCGGGACCTGCCCTTCGAGTCGGTCCGTCTCGACTTCCTCCGGGAAGGGACGCCGGGCGGGGCGACCGACGTGCTGACGATCGCAAAGGAGCAGGTGGCCCGCTATCCCCTGCGGGTGGACATGCACTTCCGGTACACCGGGGCGGGCGGCATCGACCGGACGTATACCATCCCCGGCGGGGAGTACGCCCGCGAGGAGGTCTCGGCCGCGCTGTCGGCCATCATCCCGCCGGTGCCGGTGAAGTACATCTCGGCCCAGCGGCTCTGGTACGAAACCGTGCCCGGCAGGGGTGTGGGCGGCGATCTCCTCGGCTCGGCCGAACCGGGGGAGGGGAGCTCCTATGCCCTGACGGTCGTCGCCTATGCCGAAGATATCAAAAAGCGCATCCAGGCGCTGCTCTCCGATTACGCCTCCATCGCACAGGAACTCGACGCCACGTATCCGGCCCGCTATCTCGCCGCCCTCGGGCCGGATGCGCACGTCCTCCCGCCGGAGGACATCGGCCTCTCGCTCGCCTGTCTCCAGGAGGAGCGGCGCATGTTCGAGACCCTTGGGTTTCTGCCCTATACGCGCCTCGAGGGCGAGGAGGTGATCCAGGCGGACCTGATCCCCGATGATGCGGCGGTGCGGCAGGCAATCGCCCTGTATATCGCCGACTCACGGGAGAAATACCAGATCTTCGGGGCGCTGAAGAAGAAGATCGATCTCCTTCAGCAGATCATCAACGACCTCTTCCTTCACATCAACCTCACGGTGGATATCGAGAGCGGGTTTCTGCTCAGGTTCGGCGGCACCACCCCCGTCCCTGCGACCTCTCTCTCCTCGGGCGAACAGCACCAGCTCGTGATGTACTATGACCTGATCTTCCAGACCGATCCCGGCACACTCGTCCTCATCGACGAACCGGAGATATCCCTCCATGTCGTCTGGCAGCGCCAGTTCCTCGAGTGCATCCGGGAGATCATCAGTATCGCCGATGCGGACTTCATCCTCGCCACCCACTCCCCCCAGCTGATTCATACGAGCTGGGACCACACCATCGATCTCTCCGGGACCAGAAACGATGAAAGGTAAGAACCGCAGATTTGCCGGCTACCGGCTTGAAGAGGTATGGGCGGACCCTGACGAAATACAGGGCATGGTCGCAACGATGGAGATGACCTATCCGGGCAACGGGGGCAAGGTCTTCATCATCGTCGAAGGGCCGTATGACCTCGAGGTCTACGACCGCTGCTTCTCCCGTGACGCCTGCATCCTGCGGATTGCCAACTCGAAGGAGAACGTCCGCGACGTGGTCGCGGGGATTCTTGAGCACAGCGAAGAGGGTGATACCCGGATCATCGGCATCATCGACAGCGACTTCTCGCTCTTTACGGGGGCGGGCATCAAAGGGAGAAACCTCTTCATCACCGACACGCATGACCTGGAGACGATGCTCATCGCGTCTCCCGCGCTCGACCGGGTCATCGATCACGTCTCGTCGCATGCGATGCAGCAGTCCTTTGCCCAGAAGGTGCAGGGGGACCTGCGGGGCAACGACCTGCGCCGGTCGCTCACGATGGCGGCCCGGTACCTCGGCTTTGCGATCCTCGTCAACAACCGGCGGGGCTTTAACATCACGTTCAAGCACATCAACTGCAAAAAGAAGGACAACTTTGCCCGCTTCATCGACGCCGAGACCCTCGAGTGCAATATCGGCTCGCTCCTCGGGCTCATCCTCGAGAAGAACAGCGACCGGGGCGAGGAGTTCGCCCGCGTCCTGCGAGAGGAGATCCGCGATTCGGCGGGGTACCACTTCGAGTATCCCTGGCACATCTGCCGGGGCCACGACCTGATCTGCATCCTCCTCCGTGACATCTCCTACCGCTATCCCCAGAGAAGCGGCGGGGATATCCGGGGACGCGACCTCGAAGGGCTCCTGCGCAGTTATTACCGGGCGGAGTACTTCGCCCGGACCGACCTCTGCGACCGGCTCCGTGCCTGGGAGCGGGAGGTCTTCGGCGAGGGGGTCGAGGCGATGTTCGTGGATGTAATCTACCGGAAGATGGAGAAGGAGAGAGGGTGATGGGGGACGTCCCGGGGAATGTGCACCCCGGCGACCGTTCCTGTGAACCGAATACGTTTCGAACCCCGGCGGCGGGGTCCGGCAGTTTATCTGTTTTTTACTGAATATTCGCGTATCGCTCAATAACGTCCTTGATCCCGCAGTGCTTGATCTGCATCAGGGCGATGATGACCGAGTCGGCAAAGACCCCTGCGGCCGTCTCGTAGATGGAGCCGATGGGGGACTTGGGGGTGTAGCCGGCATCCGAGCGGTGTTCGCCGGTGAGCTGGCGGATCCCGAACTCCGTCGGCAGGCCGTCGTCGTCGTAGAGGTTGCTGTTGAGGACGACGAGGAGATCGGCCTCCTGCGCCATCGTCGAGGTCCGGTTGGAGGTGATGAGGGCCACCGTGCCGCCCACGGTCTGCGCCGTCCGGCAGATGTCGGCAATGGAGCGGGTCTCGCCGGACCCGGAGAAGGCGACCAGGAGGTCATCGTCCGCCATCGCCGGCGTGATCGTCTCCCCGACGACGTAGCTCTCGAACCCGAGGTGCATCAGCCGCATCGCAAACGCCTTTGCCATGAGCCCGGACCGGCCCGCCCCGGCGACGTAGATCCGCTTTGCCATCAGGACCTCCCGTACGAACTCCTTTGATTCCTGGTCCGAGACCGTATCGGCGATGGCCTCCACCGCCTTTGCGATCATCCGCATCAGCTCCTGTAAACTGTAGTATTCGGTCATGTGATCAGTAGTGAGAGAGTACGATGCTTCTGGTAAAAAAGGGTTGTTTTCCCCGGGGGTTCCCGCAACGGTGGCGGGACGGGGACGGACCGGGAAATGGCGCTGTTCCGGCGACGAGAGGGCATCAGCCGCGTATCCTCCGGCTATACTTATGCCTGCAGGGTAAGGAGTGCACGGGCGAGGCGGTCCATCCCTTCCTTGATCTCCTCCCCGCCTGCGGTGGAGAAGTTCAGGCGGATGCAGTCGTCCCCGCCGCCGCCCGCAAAGAACGGACCGCCCGGCATCACGGCGATTCTCTGCCGGAGCCCCTCTGCAAAGAGCGCCATCGAGGAGACGCCTTCGGGGAGTTTTGCCGTCATGAACATGCCCCCCTCGGGACGGGTGTGGGTGCAGGCGGGCAGGAGGTCGTCCATCAGGTCCGTCATCAGCCGGCAGTTTGCGGCATAGACCTTTCGCACCGTCGCAAGGTGGGCGTCATAGTCATGGGTGGCGAGGTACTGGTGCAGGATCATCTGGGAGAGATGGTTCGAGTGGAGATCCGCCGCCTGTTTTGCGATATCGAAGGTCCGGATGATCTCCTCCGGCGCCCAGAGCCACCCGCAGCGCATCCCCGGCGCCACGGTCTTGGAAAACGACCCGCTCATGATGCCGTACTCCTGTGCCCACGTCTTCACCGGCGGCCGCGGCCGGCCGTCGAAGGCGAGTTCGCCGAACGCGTCGTCCTCGTAGAAGGGCACCCGGCACTCCCGGCAGAGGGTGCCCGCCTCCTTTCGCACCGATACCGGGTAGGCCGTCCCGGACGGGTTCTGGAAGTTCGGGATGCCGTAGAAGAAGGCGGGGCTCTTCTCCGTGAGGAGACGGGTGAATGCCGCCATCTCCGGTCCGCCCTCAGGCGCAAGCGGGACCCCGCAGATGGCTGGCTCGTAGATGGAAAATGCCTCCACCGCACCGAGGTAGCCGGGGCGTTCCATGCCGATGACGTCGCCGGGGTTGCAGAAGATCTTTGCGACGAGGTCGAGACACTGCTGGGAGCCGTTGACGATCCGGATCTCCTCCGGGCGGGCGGGGATGCCGAGCCGCCGGGAGTAGCGGTCGGCGATCCACTCCCTGAGGGGGAGGTGGCCGTCGCAGGTGGAGTACTGGAGGGCGGCCCGCCCGTTCTCCTTCATCACCTCTGCCGCAGCCTCCGCGATGCCGTCGACATCGATGAGGGCGGATGACGGGAGGCCGCCGGCAAACGAGATGATCGAAGGGTCCGATGAGACGGCAAAGAGCGTGTCCAGAAACGACTCCGGGACCGCATTCATCCGGTGGGCAAACTGAAAGGGCATGTGAATCAGAAGAGATCTTGGTTTCGGGAAAGGAAAAAACCGCGGTAGGGCCGGGGAGCTGGTAATTGGTATATTATCTCCTGTTTTGCTGAAATAATTGCGTTTCCGGGGATTTAGGCTGATATTTTTTTCAAAAATCCTATATAACCTGTAAAATGAACTCAATATATCCATCAATGCGTGGTGTGACGTAGATCTGGTGGTATATGGTGTGTCTATGAACGGTTCTTTTCAATGGAAAGCGGCAGTCTCCATGGTTTTTCTCTGCGGACTGCTCTGTGTAAGCGGGGCTGCGGCCCTTACCCAGGTGGCCGTCGACAGTGGCCCGGGTGTATATAATAAAGTCGGAACAACGCTCTATGCCTCGGATCTTACAGTCTGGAAGGACGGCGACACGTCCACGGTCTATACGGGCGACGACCTGACGGTGACGCTCACCCTTGCCTATGTCGCGGGTGACGATCTGTTCGTCGATACCAGTGCCTGCACGATGTCCTTTGCGGGGCCCTCCGGTTCGTACTATTACCTGCCGGACGCGGCGGCATCCGACAGCGAAGCAGGCCGGGTAAACCCGGACTGCGACGGCGAGGTCGGCGTGATCTTCGATGCGAACGGCGGGGATGCCCTCATATGCCCGTCCGGCGACCCGGTCTCCCTCGTGTACCACATTCCGGGCGATGCACTGCCGGTCGCCGGCACGTGGAAGGTGACTCCCAAGTGGTCGGCGGGGCTCTTCACCGATACGGACGGGACGGCGTATGACCTCTCGTTTCCGGTAAGCCAATACCATTATGTCCCGCTCTTCACCCCTACGGTTGCCTATATCTACACCCCGGCGCCGACGTATATCCAGCCGACGCCGACCCCGACGCCGACGGTCTTCCAGTATGTCACCCCGACGTACACGAAGATCCCGACGCCG
>JBFFLM010000091.1:0-6072 GCA_041554835.1 Methanogenium sp. | reverse complement strand
GTACCTTCTTCAGCTGCCTCCTGAGCTTGCCGATTACCATCTCTCCGGAGACCTGCACGTGCACGACCTTGAATACTTTGGCACGCGTCCGTTCTGCCAGGACTGGGATCTCAGGTACTTCTTTTATTATGGGCTGATGCCTGATGGCAGCGGCACAAAGGCATCGGTCGCAGGCCCGGCAAAAAGAGCAGAGGTTGCGGTTTTACACGCAGTCAAGGCTCTTGGAAGCGCCCAGACAAATTTTGCCGGCGGCCAGGGATACTATAACTTCCTGACTTTCCTCGCCCCCTACTTTGAAGGGTTCGGATATGACGAAATAAAGCAACTCATGCAGATGTTCGTCTACGAGATGACCCAGATGATGGTGGCGCGGGGAGGACAGGTCGTCTTCTCCTCCGTCCAGCTCTCCCCCGGTGTTCCTACATTGTGGAAAGAAAAACCCTGCGTCTTCAAAGGAAAAATCTGGAACGGCGAACAGGCACCGCTCCGGAAGTACAATGAATTTGAACGTGAAGTCAGATTGCTCTTCAAGGCACTCATGGAGGTCATGCTGGAGGGCGATTTCTGGGGCAAACCATTTAATTTCCCCAAACCGGAGATCAGCATCGAACCCGATTTCCTTGTGGAAGACGAGGAATATAATGCGGCACATCCGGATCTTCCGACCTATCGCGACCTGTATCTGATGACCTTTGAACTTGCCTCAAAGTACGGTACCCCCTATTACGACAACCAGATCCCACCATACCGTGGCGCGGGGGAAGGCATCTCCTGTTACCAGTGCTGTGCCTACCAGTTCTCTTCACTTGCGGATAACGACGATGCATTTGATGATAAAATGCACTTCCGCGGAGGAGCCCACTTCTCGATGGGGTCATGGCAGGTACTCTCCGTCAATTGTCCAAGGGCAGCATATAAAGCAGATGGTGATGATCAAGCCCTCTTCTCTGAACTTAAGAAAATGATGGACGTTTCCGTTGATATATTCCGGATTAAACGCCGTTGGATGAACCATATCCGTGCAACGGGGCGGATGCCTTTTGCCATGCAGAGACCTAAGGATCCCAACGATCCGGATTACGAGGAAAGGGGCCCCGTTGCCGTTGATCTTGAAGGGCTTGTCTATACAATCGGCATCGTCGGCGTCAACGAAATGGTTCAGCACCACACGGGCAGCCAGCTTCATGAAAGCGATGAAGCTTTTGCGTTTGCCATTCGCGCGATGACTGAAATGGAGCTCTATGCACACGAACTTTCGTCACGACACAACATGGAAATTGCCCTTGCACGGACTCCGGCAGAGACAACGGGACAGCGTTTTGCCATTGCGGATCTTATTGACGAACGATTCCGTGCCCATGCAGAAAAAGTCATCAAGGGAGATGTCGAGAAAACATTTGAAGGACTGGGAAAAAGTTTTGACCTTCCTGTCTATTACACAAATGGAACACATGTCACGCCAGGTGCGGACGTGCCCCTGACAAAGAGAATGGAGATTGAACATGTCTTCTTCCCGATTGTCGACGGAGGAAACATTTTCCACATCTGGCTCGGCGAGGCACGACCAGACCCCCGGGGACTGATGGATATGGCAATGAACCTGTGCAGGAATACCCAGATCGGATATTTCGCCTTTACCCGCGACCTTACCGTATCGCTGAGGCAGTTTAAGGAATTCAGGACGGAGAAGTTGCCGGAATCCGGGCTTTCAGCGGTAGATTACCGGGTAGAAGTATAATATCCAACCTTCACTTATCATGTCAATTCCAGAACACCCGATCCTTTTTATTGATGTAGGGAGGGGCACCCAGGATATCCTCCTGTATAACCCTTCACAACCGATAGAGAATTCATACAAGTTTGTTCTACCTTCACCTAATGTTGTCATCGGAAATCATATTGAAAATGCTGCACGCAAAGGTCTGCCAGTACACCTGACAGGGCCTGTCATGGGAGGGGGGAGAAATACCCAGGCGGTGAAGGCATGGCTTTCGCAGGGAGCACAGATCAGCGCCACTCCCTCGGCTGCACTGACTATTAAAGACAATCTTGAGGTGGTACAAAATCTGGGAGTGGTCATCACCGAAGACCCCCCCGACAACGCTGTGCTGATTCATACGGGGGATTTCATGCAAACGGAACTCCGGGAACTTTTTCATCGATTTGCGATCCCCTTCCCGGATCATCTGGGCGTCGCCGTTCAGGATCACGGCTACAGCCCACATATGAGTAACCGCCTCTTTCGGTTCGCATCCCTGCAAAGAACACTTGAACAAAGAGACTGGAATCTATTCGGCCTCATCGATGATCCGCCGAATCCTGCAATGACCCGGATGCAGGCAATCAGGGATCAATTCCCCGGTGCCCTTGTGATGGACACGGGGCCGGCAGCCATTCTCGGAGCTCTGCAGGACCCTCTGGTAAAGGCACATGCAAAAACCGGAGTAACAATTGTAAACGTTGGGAATGGTCATACATTGGCATTTACGATAAAGGAGGAAGAAGTCTGTGGCGTTTTTGAACATCATTCAGGGGCTCTGGATCCTGGACGCCTACGGATGTTCCTCCACAAGCTGGAAAATGGAACACTCACAAACGAGGAAGTGTACAATGATCATGGACACGGTGCGGCAGTCCACAAATCGATGAAATCAACCCTTACTGCAGTGACAGGTCCAAAAAGAAAAATGCTGCTCCCCGAGGCATACCAGGCGGCCCCCTTTGGTGACATGATGCTTACCGGATGTTTTGGTCTTCTTTGTGCATGGTCAAAAGTAAGGTAAGATCCTCAGATACAGGCCGATAATCACCACCCGATACTATTATTATTGCGGGGTTGGATTACCCCCTCAATGAACAACATGTGTTGGGAGAGACAGGGAATCAGATAAAGATTGCTACAATAAACCAGAAAAAAAGATTATTCGTAATCGTCCTGCACGAGCTGGACATCACTAATGTCATGCTGACGTTCTGCAAGACGCTTTGCTTTGAAGATATTCTTACCCGCTTTGCCAATAGCAATACCACGGTCTTCTTCAGCAACATCAATCAGGGCAACAAGTTCCCCTTCCTCATTTTCATCGATGGATACAGAGACTACTCTGGCAGGAAGGAAACAGTTGCGCAGGAACTGTTCTGCGTCATCTGAAAACTCCACAACCTCAATTCTCATTCCCATTTCATCTGAGGCTTTCTTGATGCTGGAACCCTGTTTACCGATGGCACGGCCCATCTCACCAGGGTTGATAACAAATATAAGGCGTTCATTGCGCTCATCTACAATGCAGTCCCGGCTGCCTGCACCAGTAATTGCTTCAAACTGGGCCATCAGCTGGAGACACTGCTCGTTCAATACTATTTCACCCATTTCAGGCCCTCTTGAGATTCAGGATATCAGATTCCCCGGCGTCAACCACAGCCAGCGCACTGACCATGTGCGGTCTGCCGCAGGCTTTGCCAAGCTGCATGCTGGAACCTTTATATACATACATGAAAACCTCAGGTTTGTCTGCAATAAAACTGATGACGTCTTCAGGACAGTTTTTTGCAACAACAACCAGCTGTGCCGTTCCGTTTTCAATACAATCTTTGGTAGATTTCTGGCCATGAACAACATTGCCAGTTTTGATAGCGCGTCTCAGGGACGTTTCGAAATCCATTGAAATTCTCCTAGTTGATTGGTTTTGCGATGAGTTTTACATCACCGGTGCCGAGTTGAATCGGCTGGCCGACGATGACGTTTTCGGTCACACCTTCGAGGACATCCTCTTCATTTGCGACTGCTGCGTCAAGCAGGTGATTGACCGTCACTTCGAATGCCGCACGGGAAAGGACACTTTCCTTTTCTCCGGCAATGCCATGACGACCTATCTGTTTGACCTCGCCATCCATGCACATCATATCAGCGACAAGCATGATGTGGCGTACATCCACCTGGATACCCTGTTCACGCAGTGTGGAGAGCGCTTCGTCGATGATGGCATTTCGCCCTGCTTCGATACCCAGAACCTCTGATATCTCGGCGATATTATTGGTTCGTGTCCGGGATGTATCAACGCCCTCCACCTGAAATACATCCTTAAGGTTTGATCCTTCGGTATATAGAATGTATTCTCCGCTCTCTTTACGGACGACCACGCGCTCGATGTCATCGATACCCTGTACTATGACATCGCGCACATGATTGTGAAGCTGGAACAGATTCTGGTAACTCTCGGCATTCTTCGGGAAGAAATGAATGACAGCCTTATCAGCATCCGCTTCGTGTTCGAAGTCCCGGTAATGATGTCGACTTCGTATCTTTTCTGGTGCTTTTTCTATGATAGCTTCAACACTGATCTTCCTTTTCTGGCAGACTTCCTTATTGATCTGAACAAGAATCTCCATGTTCACCAGGTCGGTCGTCACATCGCCAAACTCACTCAGCCGTGTCGCTTCAATCTGCCAGCTAACATCACGGGCTCGATCCCTGTTTGTGTTAAATTCCTCTTTCAGGTAGATGGTCATAGTGGGAGTGGATGGCGTTTTTCGTGCATCCATTATCTCAATAAGACGGGGGAGACCCAAGGTAACGTTGATTTCCGCCACACCCGCATAGTGAAACGTTCGCATCGTCATCTGCGTGCCCGGTTCTCCGATTGATTGTGCGGCAATAACACCAACTGCTTCACAGGGCTCAACTCTGGTGTTCCCGTATTCCACAAAGACCTGTTTCATGACTTTTTCAAACTGTTCGGAGGTGATTTTTTTTCCCTCCATGAATGTCATCAGATCATTTTTGGTCTTTTCAGGCAGACCTGAAGACAGGATCTGCTCAACCATAGAATCGTCCATCAAACCTCCTCCTTGAGTACATTCTCCACAATACCCTTCACATCAACCGGGTCGCCAAAACTGCTTTTTGAGGGATCGGTACCATCTTCACCATAGGTGAACTGAATAATTCGTCCTCCGGTCGTGCGGACCGTCTGATCATATGCAACCTTGAGATCCTGCAGTGCATTGATCATACGTCGCTGCAGATACCCACTCTGGGAGGTACGAACCGCAGTATCCACGAGACCTTCACGGCCTCCAATGGCATGGAAGAAGAACTCAGCAGGGGTTAGTCCGCTCTTATAGCTGTTCTTCACAAACCCATGTGCTTCTGCTCCGCGATCACCACGTTTGAAATGAGGAAGCGTCCGGTCCTCGTATCCACGGGTGATACGTTCTCCACGCACTGCCTGCTGTCCGATACAACCCGCCATCTGCGTAAGGTTCAGCATCGAACCACGGGCACCACTCACTGCCATGACCACAGCACTGTTGGAGAGACCAAGGTGACGTCCTGCAATTTCACCAGTCTTATCACGCGCCTTTCCGAGAACCTGCATAATCTGCATCTCAAGGGTTTCCTCAAGTGTTCGTCCGGGCATGGGTTCAAGCTGGCCCTCCTGATAAATCGTAATCCTGCGGGTTACATCCTGCATTGCTTCTTCAAGAACCTCGTCAATGAGTTTGTACTCGGTTTTCGTGAGGTCTTCATCATCAATACCGAAGGAAAACCCGTCATACATGATGCCGCGGATGGACAGTTTTGTTGAATCATCAATGAACTGTCCGCCACGGGGCTGCCCGTGCTGCCGGATAATGCGCTGAAGAATCTTTCCATCGAATGCTCCGATCGATTTCTTGTCGATGGTGCCGGTGATGAGCTGCCCGTCGAGAACCTGAACATACGAATCCTGTTCGCAGTTCTCTTTCTTGCACTCCTTGCAGTTCTTACATGAACTTGCCCGGTACACCAGATTGAGATCATCAGGCAGGATCATCGAGAATACCTGTTTATTGGACCAGTATTCAACGCCATTTTCGACCTTGCCGGGCTCGGGCAGATGGTCAGGTACACTTGAACGCAGGAGATAGATGACGCCTGATTTGTCAAACCATCTCAGCGTGTGAGTCAACAGGAATATTCCCGATATGTGGTCGTGAATACCACCGATGATCGGTCCGCCAAACCTTGGGGAGAGAATATTTTCACACACGGATGCAAGCATCAGTGCTTCTGCCCTTGCCTCCTCGGTC
>JBFFLM010000090.1:0-6090 GCA_041554835.1 Methanogenium sp. | reverse complement strand
GGCATTGTCACCGGTGATCATGCCGACCTGAATATCCATTGCCTCAAGCTCACTGACCGCAACAGACGAGGTCTCTTTGATGGTGTCCGAGATGGCGATGACGCCTGCAACGGCTCCGTCGACTGCCAGGATGACCGCCGTGGCCCCTGCGGCTTCATTTTTGTCCAGTTCTTCATCGACGAGAGCCAGTATTCCGATACCGCGTCCCTCAATGAACGGGCGGTTGCCAAGAAGTATCTCCTTTTTCCCTGCACGGGCTTCCACTCCGCGGCCTCCTGTCGCAGAAAACCCTGTTGTTTCGACAGGCTTGATACCGCGCTCTTCCGCCTCATCAAGGACTGCACCTGCCAGTGGGTGTTCTGAGTGGGTTTCGATTCCCGCAGCATAGGAGAGCACTTCCTCCTCGCTCATCCCGAATGACGCGATGGCCGAGACCCTGGGTTCCCCTTTCGTCAGGGTGCCTGTCTTATCGAAGATGACATGTGTCACTTTCTCTGAGAGCTCAAGAATTTCAGAATTTTTTATCAGAATGCCAAAGTCCGCTCCACGACCAACGCCGACGGTGATGGCTGTCGGCGTCGCAAGCCCGAGTGCACAGGGGCAGGCAACGACGAGAATGGATATGAGGACGGTGAGGGCAAAGAGGAGTGGTGCGTCCAGAAGGAGATACCAGACAAGGAATGCGGTGATGGCTATCACGAGAATGACGGGGATGAACCATGTCACTGCACGGTCTGCATACTTCTGGATTGGGGGCTTTGTTCCCTGGGCTGTTTCCACCATCCTGATGATCTGGGCGAGATAGGTGTCTTTTCCTATTTTTGTCGCTTCGAAGGTGAACGCCCCGCTGGTATTGATGGTACTCCCGATGACCGCATCTCCCGGGGATTTATGGACCGGTACCGGTTCCCCCGTGATCATGGACTCATCGATATAGCTCTCCCCGACAGAGATGGTCCCGTCAACCGGGACTTTCCCTCCCGGTTTGACGACGATCCGATCACCAATGTTCAGATCTTCGATAGGGACTTCGGTCTCCCCTCCATCCCTGATGACGGTCGCCGTCTTTGCCTGGAGTTCAATCAGGCGCTTGATGGCATCGGTGGTCCGTCCCTTTGCCCGTGCCTCAAGGTACCTGCCGAGAGTCAGGAAGGCGGTAAGCATGACCGCGGTCTCATAGAAGAGAAATTCCTGGGTGAGAACGATCTCAAAGGTTCCAAGGACGCTCGAAACATAGGCAACTCCGATGCCCATGGAGTACATGACGTCCATATTGAGGGTGCGGTTTCTGAGAGCCCCCCATCCCGCCCTGAAAACGGGATAGGAGAGATACAGGAAGAAGGGAGTGGAGACGAGAAACATGAAGTACGGCATGGGAATCGGCAGCGGAACGCCGAGGAGCATGATAGCCATCAGGGGGAGCGAGACCGCAAAACCTATGAGTGTACGGTTTCTCAGGTTGCGGAGTTCACCCGCCCGCATCTCCTCTTCCTGTTTTTCTGCTGCATCCCCCTCGAATCCGAGATACTGGTACCCCGCCTTTTCTATGACGGATTTCATCTCCGATAGGCGCACCCGTTCAGGGTCATAGGAGACAACCGCCCGGTTGGTCGTCAGGTTGACGTGAGCGGCGCTCACGCCGTCATATGATAGCAGGGCCTTTTCAACAGTCTGGACACAGGATGCGCAATGGATGCCGCCGAGACGGATACTGACGGTCTGCCGAATGACACCGTAGCCTGCGGCCTCCACGGCGTTCTCCATTTCTGTGACTGTTACCGTTTCCGGGTCATACCTTACGGATGCCTTTTCGGTATTCAGATTCACCGTGGCATCCCGGACACCGTCGAGTGCAAGAAGGGCCTTTTCGACCGTTGCGAGACAGCTTGCACAGTGCATCCCGGTAATTCTCAGTGTCACATTCTTTGTTGACATGGTGCGTCGATGTATACTTTTCAGAAAAGACACCTTGCAGGGGGTGCCCGCCTTTCACTCGCCAATACCGTATCCGGCGGCTTCAACCGCACGACGGAAATCCTCCCTTGAAGCACGTGAGGGGTCATACCTGACAATGGCCTGCTTTTTTTCGAGACTTACTTCGGCGTCGGCAACACCATCAATCGATTCGAGTGCAGCCTTTACCGCTGCCACGCATCCATCACACACCATGCCGGTGATCGGGAGCAGTTCTGTTTTTTCTTCTTCCTGTGCCATGACTCATCATCTGATGATGGGAAAAAGGGTCTGAACTACATAAATATATGTGAGAAATTTATTCGGTGCCTCTGTCTCCCCTCTGCCGGGTATCGGCTGCCCGAAAGAAAATTGTATTATTCGGCTGCGTCCAATATTTCGATCATTCATGAAACTCTCGTCGTGTGTCAAGGGGTATCAGATGGAGACGCACCGGACCGTCCCGCCGGAGGAGACGCTCTGTCGCGTCGAACCGCTGGTTCCCCTTTCGGGCATCACCCGGGTTGCGGATATTACCAAACTTGACCGGATTGGCATACCGGTATATTCGTGTATCCGGCCGGAGGCCGCGACGGGAGCTATATCCGTCTATAACGGCAAGGGGGCAACACCCGTGGCCGCCCGCGTCTCTGCCATCATGGAGGGAATTGAGCGGTACTCTGCCGAACCGCTGGATCGGGCAGTGGTCAAAGGGACCTTTGGCGAGCTCTCGGAGGGGTGCAATTTAATATTTCCCGGGGATCTGATCCTCCCATCGTATGCCGACCCTGGTGCATCGCTCGAATGGGTACGAGGGTATGATATCATGCAGGACGAGGAGGTATTCGTCCCGACCCATGCCGTTTTTCACCCGGCAGCCCACGGGAGTATCCGTCTGTTCAGGACAAGCACCAACGGGATCGCTTCAGGAAACACCCTTGAAGAGGCGGTGTTTCATGCACTGTCCGAGGTGGTGGAACGGGATGCCTGGTCGCTCGTTGAGGCCTCCGGCAGGGCAGGGCCGGTGATAACGGAGATCGATGATCCACGATGCAGCAGGATTCTTGCGGCCTTTGCGGCTGCAGGAGTTGAGGTGATTGTGCGAGACATCACGAGTGATATCGGCATTCCCACCATTGCGGCAATCGCCGACGACGTAACGCTCAGGGACCCGACCCTTCTCGTTACCGGCATGGGTACCCACACCTGTCCGGAGATTGCAACGCTCCGGGCGCTGACCGAGGTGGCACAGTCTCGTGCAACGCAGATTCATGGCGCCCGGGAAGACACAACCGAAGGGGATATGCGCAGGATGCTGGGATACGACAGGATGAAGCGCCTCAACAAAAAATGGTTCGCAACCGACGAGACGATTGCCTTTTGCGATCTCCTCTCCTTCAGGTCGGAGGATTTTATGGCGGACATCGCATACACCCTTGACCAGCTTGCGGGCGTGGGGCTTGATCGCTGTATTGTTGTTGATCTCACCCGTGATGAGATCGGTGTTCCCGTGGTCCGGGTGATTGTGCCGGGGCTGGAGGTCTATGCCATGGATAATGAACGGGTCGGGGAGAGGTGCCGGCGTGCCCGCAGTGGTTATATTCCTGGGTCCAAGTCTTGATACAGGAACGGCACGGAGTATCCTCGGTGCCGCAGAGTATCGTCCCCCGGCAAAAAGAGGGGATATTCTTCGTGCCGTTAAAGACGGGGCCGATATCATCGGTCTCATCGACGGTGTTTTTTTTCAGGACTGTTCGGTCGCCCACAAAGAGATTCTTGCAGCCCTGAAGGCAGGTGTGCAGGTTGTCGGGGCGTCGAGCATGGGCGCGCTCCGGGCCTGTGAGATGGATACCCTCGGGATGATCGGCATAGGGAGGATATACCGGATGTACAGGGACGGCGTTCTCATCTCCGATGACGAAGTGGCACTTGCCTGTGACCCGTTCACCGACGATGCGGTCTCCGAGGCACTGGTCGATATTCGCATCACCTGCGATGAGGCTCTCGCGCAAGGGGTAATCTCCGCCTCACTGCACGATCTGATCATCAAAACAGCGGAAGGGATGTATTATCCGGACCGGACATACCGGAGCGTCATCCGCCGGTGCAGGGAGTCTGCTGACCCGGAAGAACTTGACCGTTTTGCTGCCTGGGTGGAGTCATCATGCATTCGGCAGAAGGAAGCGGATGCGGTCGAGGCCATTGCCTACATCGCCGGATTGGTTGCAGAAGAATAAAGAATACGCACTATTTTTACTTTGATACGGTAGGGTAAAGGCGGTAGCCTGAAAGGGATTTCAGGGGTATGAATGTTTGCGTCATTCCTGTATCCGGCTTATAAAAAGTTTGATCTCTTTGATTGGAACAGTTGGTGAATGGAATATGCCGGACGGTCTGCTGTAAAAAAATGTGAGATGATTCCGTGATTCAGTCGATTCCCTTTCGGGGGAAATTGTCCGGTGAGCGCAGGTATGCATAGGGATTGTTCATGATCTCATGTGCCCGTTCCAGTTCGCGCTGCGCATCCCCTATGGCATTGTCAACCCGGCCCCTCCTCGCTTCCCAATCTTTCTCCTCAGCGTGCGCTATCATGTCGATCTCGACCTCTGCAAGGCTGATGAACATATCAATGTCCACAGCGCATGTGGCCAGATCCTCTTTTATAGTGTCAGGTGCCGTCTTCATACGCTGTTTCACGTCGTTTTCCATCACCCTGACCTCATCAAGTCGTGCCCACGCCTGGTCGACAAACACATCCTGTGTCTCTTTCCTGTGCATAGATTCTGTCTTTGCCATTCTCGGATCCCTCCCTCGGTGGGTGCTCCTTGTTCGTCAAGGTATAAATTTCCTTCTGCGACGGAATGGTCGCCCGATGCTGGTAAGGAAGAGGTGGGGATAAGGCTGCGAATAAGGGGAAGGCAGGTATGGGCGATTTTGCCCTGAGAAACGATATAATAAAAATGAAGAGCCTCAGGAGGGATTTGAACCCCCGACCTGCTGATTACAAATCAGCCGCTATGCCGGACTAAGCCACTGAGGCGCTCTTATTTTATTCGTGCTCCAGAGTAAAAAGCTTGGTGTTAGGGCGAGAGCGGATGTCGTCACCGGGAATGAGTCCTGCCTATTTGGAGGATGGTGAGTGGCGAATTCCAAACTGCTTTATCGGAGCCAATCGAAGACTGTACTATACTTATGGCGCACCTGACGGTTGATATCGGAGGCCGGCCCGGCCATGACTGCAGAGGGTTCTGCCGGTACTGCTACTTCAAAAAAGTGAAAGAAGAGGAGAACCCCGAACCCTTCGGGTGCCGGTACTGCCTGCCGTTTTCCGTCGGATGCGATTACTGCACCGGCTTTGTACGGGAGCGGTATGACGGATTCAAGGATCTCCGTGATGTTGCGGATGATGTGCTTGGCAATCTTCAGATGATCGACGGTGATATCGAGCGGATTACGATCAGCGGAGGCGGTGACCCGTCCTGTTATCCTGACTTTGCCGATCTCATCGAGCTCCTTGGTTCGATGGAGATTCCGCTGCATATCGGGTATACGAGCGGAAAGGGATTCGATGATCCCGCCATAGCCGATCTTCTCGTCGAAAATGGCCTCACCGAAGTCTCATTCACCATCTTTGCGGCGAACCCGGAGCTGCGCCGGGCCTGGATGGGGGACCCGACGCCAGAGGCGTCCCTTGCAGTCCTCGGTAAACTGTGCGGAAAAATTGACGTGTATGCGGCGGCGGTGATCCTCCCGGGGGTCAATGACGGTGCAGAGCTTGAGCGGACCTGTGCATGGCTCGAAGAGCGTGGAGCCAAGGGCCTTATTCTGATGCGGTTTGCCAACCGGACGGACCAGGGGCTGATTCTCGGGAATGCACCCATCATTGAAGGCCAGCGGCTGCAGACCGTCAGGGAATTCCAGGAGATGGTGCGTGATCTGAACAGCAGGTATTCCCTGAAGATCAGCGGCACCCCCATGGGTGACCCGACGAACGGGTCTCCCTTTGCCATCCTTGATGAACCCGAACTGATGGAAAAACTTCCCCGCGTCCGGAAGAAGGCAAGTCTCATATCGGGAGGTATTGCAGCACGGTATATCCAGGATGTCCTCGATACCTGCGGCAATAAATCCTGGGTC
>JBFFLM010000089.1:0-6128 GCA_041554835.1 Methanogenium sp. | reverse complement strand
GGCATCACCTACAGATTTTGTTCCATTATATCCGGTTGCAATAATTTTCGTCACATCAGCTGCATCAGCACCGCCCTGGAAGGTAACCTGGATGTCGTCGCCAACCTGCTTTGCCGTAACGGCAACGGTCTTGGTCGTCTGCACGTCCCCAGCCATGCCGAACACAAACACTGCAATGACTGCAGCGAGAATGACCGTGATGGCCACCATGAGGATAACACCGATGACCGGTGATACTGCCTCTTCATCGTTCATGAATTTCATTTCATTCACCTCTTAACATACACATCCACATACACGCGCCCACGGTGGGCGCACGCAGTAATGCATGTCAATACATTTGACGAATAGAAATATTCTTTCTGGGTATATAAGGATATTCATTGAATTATTGAATGCGTATAAATGATTCGTTTGGGGCACAAATATACAGATTACATTTCTCTAATGAGAGGATGCCGAAATAATATTTCCCTGATTTGGTTAGGTCCCGTTGTGTTTTGTTTTGCACTATCGCCTATGGATATGGTCATTGAGGGGTGAAAAGGACAAAATATAAGGTGCTGATTGTCATTTCATGCCAGAGCGGGTCTCTCTCAGGAAAGATTCACGACCAGAAGGCCGTCCACCATTTCCACCGGGATACCGGGAACAACCGCACGGATGAACCCCTTCAGGTAGGCGGCTGCGATGTCCGTGGTGCAGTCGTGGTAGGTGAACATGCTCCCGCAGGAGGGGCTGATGATCAGGTACTGCACGTCCCCTTCGGTGCGGCGTTCGCATTCGATATGGGTGATGAGAAAGAGGCTTTCCAGGATATCGGGGCCCCGCATGAAGTCCGGCATCCGCCCGAGGTACCGGCCGCTGTCCTCCGCACCGACGGCCTCGACCTGTGCGAGGATGGCATCCCGCATCTCGGGAGAACCATGGGTATACAGGCGTTCGATGACAGTGCTGCCGATGTCCCGCGGTTCCCAGTTCCGTGCGAGCTTCAGGAGGCTCCAGTCCCGGGAAAACTGTCCTTTCATTGCTGTCGTTCACCCACGCAGGACGGCAAAGTTCATCACGCCGATACCGATGATCTCCAGAATTCGCGAGAGCACCTCGCCCCAGTAGAGCATCTCGGAAGAGACGTTCGCGACGACGGAGATGTCCGGGACGACGATGCCGATGACGAGAATAAACAGCCCGAGCGTGAAATACAGGAGGCTCGGCTGCCGGATGAGCTTGTACGCATCATAGATGAATATGATGAGCGCCCCGCCGAGGATGAGGGTGACGAGGGCCAGGATCTGCTGGATGATGATAAACTGGGATTCAATCATAAAGGCGAACACTCCCGTTCTGCTCTTTGATCCGTTTGACGGTGATGAATGGCTTGATCTCCCTCACCCCCTCGAACGAGGAGAGGGGGACGAGGACATCGTTCTTCATGTCCGTGATGGAGGGGACCACCACCTTGGCGATGAAATCGGAGGGCTCCAGCGTCTCGTAGACCTCGAGCACGCAGTCGTGGTTCGCGAGAAACGCCGCCACCCGCTCCTTGTCGTGCGGGGCGACGGTGATGGTGAGAAACGAGATCAGGCTCTCGGCAAAGTAGTCCGGGTTGATGGCAATCGTAAACCCTTCGATGACATTGGAGCGCTTCAGTTTCTCAATACGCTTGAACACCGTCGACGGGGCGACATCGAGAATCTTCCCGAGTTCGGCCATCGATATTCTCCCATCCCGGGCAAGTTCGCGCAGGATGGCGCTGTCGATCTCATCCACCTTTTCCACCTGTGGATGACTATTTTTCCTTAACCTATATAATTGTAGGTGATAATTTCCATTTTCAGGAACTTGGTGAAGATTATTTCTTGCCCGCCCGGCAATCACGGAAGGACGGGTTCACCGACCGGCGCCCGGAGAGGGAGGGGACGGCGTACCGTATGGCCTCGTCGATGAACACCTTTGCCTCCCCGCAGGCCTCTTTGAGCGATGCACCCCGGGCAAGGTGTGCGGTAAGCGCGGCAGAGAGGCAGCACCCCGACCCGTGCACCTCATAGGGGTAGCGCTTCCCCTCGAAGTACGTGAATTCACCGTTGTCCAGCAGGAGGTCCACGACCTTTCGTCCCGTCATGTGTCCGCCTTTGAGGAGCACCGCCCCCGCGCCGGTTCCCAGCAGTTCCTCGGCGACCTCCTCCATCTTCGTCCGGGTCTCGATCGCGGCTCTCCCGGTGAGCCTGCATGCCTCGGCGACATTCGGGGTGATGAGGTCGGCACGCGGCATGAGGAGTTCCACCAGCGCCTGCTCACCGGCGCCGTCCAGAAGCGGCGTCCCCGAGGTCGCGACCATGACCGGGTCGACGACGAGCCGCATCTCCCCCGCGGGAAGGGTGTCGGCGACCGCGGCGACGCACTCCGCCGTCGCAAGCATTCCCGTCTTGCACGCACCGACCGGAACGTCGGCAAAGACGGCCTCCATCTGGGACCGGATCATCCCGGTGGGCACGGGGAGGCTCTGCCGGACCTCCACCGTATTCTGGGCCGTGATCGCGGTAAGAACGCTGCATCCCCACACGCCGAGTGCGGAGAAGGTCTTGACGTCCGCCTGGATGCCTGCGCCGCCACAGGAATGCGAGCCGGCGATCGTGCATGCGCAGGGATAGTATGCATTCTTCATAGACAGAGTATTCGCGCCGGGGGATGAAGGGATTTTCTGCCTCTTTTATAGTACAGGGAAGGCAACATATGGGCATGGATATTGAGGAGATGACCCGCCGCTGCCTCTCGGGCGGGACTTCCGACGAAGAATGCGCCCGGCGGCTGCAGTCGCACATATGCTCCAAAAAAACCGGTGTCTCACCAGAATACGCAATGGAGCTTGCACATGCGGTCATGACCGAGGTGAAAAACACCACGAATCTTGCAGGCGACCTCCTCACCTTCGAACCGTCCGGCGTTTCGATGGGGGAATTCGGGGTCGGGTCCCGCGGCGCGGGCGACTTCTTCGCCCACCGTCAGTTCCCAAAGATCATCAAATCAACCGACGCCTCGGTCGGCGTCGATGAGATGGACGATGCAGGAGCTGTCGAGGCGGACGGCAGGTACATCATCACCACGGTGGACGGGATGCACTCGCGCCTCTCCGACTTCCCGTTCCTTGCGGGGTTCCACGTGACCCGCGCAACGCTAAGAGACGTCTACGTGATGGGGGCACGCCCGGTGGCGCTCCTCTCCGACATCCATGTCGCCGACGACGGTGACGTGGCAAAGATCTTCGAGTATACGGCGGGCGTCGCGGCCGTCAGCGAGGCGATGCGGGTGCCGCTCGTCACCGGTTCGACGCTGCGCATCGGCGGTGACATGGTCCTTGGCAGCCGCATGACGGGATGCGTCGGCGCCGTCGGCGTGGCCCGGCACCTCACCGCACGCAAATCAACCGTGCCCGGCGACATCCTCCTGATGACCGAGGGGGCCGGCGGCGGCACCATCGCAACGGCGGGCCTCTACTCCGGCTTCCCCGAGGTCGTCGAGGAGACGATCAACCTGCACTTCCTCCGGGCAAGCGAGGCGCTCCTGGAAAGCGATGTGTTGACAGAGATTCACTCCATGACGGACGTGACGAACGGCGGCCTGCGGGGGGACGTGTACGAGATGGCCGAGACCGCCGGGTGCCGCATCGTCGTGGACGAGACGCCGCTGAGATCGCTTATCAACCCCGCCGTCCGGGACATGCTCGACGCCCTTGAAATCGATCACCTGGGCGTCTCGCTCGACGCGCTTCTCGTCGTCGCACCCCCGGAGGCGGCAGAGGAGATCGTCCGCGTCGTCTCCTCGGCAGGCGTCGTCATGAAGGAGATCGGCTATGTAACCGAAGGACCGTCCGACTCCAAACTGCTGATAGACGGCGAGATGCACGACTTCCTCCCCCGGTTCAGGGAATCGGCATACACGCCGGTGAAAAAGGTGGTCGACACGAAGGCACGCGACTTCGACGAGATGAAGATCGCCGTCGAATGTGCCGCCGAGAGAGCCCGTCAAAAGAAGGAACGGGTCATGAAAGAGTACCTCTCCCGTTAACCCAGACGGGGATACTCTGCAATAATGTTGGCAAAGAGGGCATTGAGCTGCACGAACTCATTGCCCGCATCCCTCATTTTTTCATCGGCCGCGGCGATGGCAAGCGTAATCCGCGGGTGATTGAATTCACGCTTGCGCGCCATTCTCAGTTCTCCCAGTACTTCGCGGCCCGAGAGCCCGTATTCCAGCACGAGCATCTCGCCGATGGTCTTTGCCCCTTCGAAATCCCCGTTCTGCAGGGCGGCAAAGAGCGTCTTGGTGATATTCTTCGTCTCCGACTCGGAAAAATTCTCGATATTATCCGTAATCGACGCATCCATCGCCATCTGGAGATACATCACCGCGGAGCGCATGTCCCCGCGCACCGATGTGGCGATGAGTTCGATCTCCGATGCCTCGACCGGAATGGAGACGCCGGACTCGGCGCGGCAGATGCCGGTCAGGTGCCGGATGATGAGCTCCTCCGGGAGGGGCCGGAAGAAGAGCAGCAGCGTCCGCGAGCTGATGGCCGGGATGATGGCGCTCTGGGTGCGGGCCAGGAAGATGAACCGGCAGGTGTCGGAGTACCGCTCCATGATCCGGCGCAGTGCCTGCTGTGCCTCGAAGGTCAGCATCTCCGCCTCATCGAAGACGATGAGTTTGAACTCGGCGTTCAGGGGCTGGATGGACGCATACCACTTGACAATCCGTTTGAAGTTGTTGATGACGCTCAGGTCCTTCCTGTACAGGTGGGCGAATTTCTCCTCTTCCTCGAGATAGGCCCGTCCGTTCCTGAAGAGTGCCCCCGTTGAGATGACACTCAGGTTCTCCCGCCAGAAATCCCCGTACAGGGTCCGGGCGAGACACTCGACCGCACAGCTCTTTCCCGTTCCGTGCGGTCCGGTCATCAGCAGGTGCGGGACCGATCCCTTCTCCCCGAACCCTTCCAGATGGGCGATGACCTTCTCCTGGCCGAGAATCCCGGCAAACGTTTTCGGGCGGTATTTTTCAATCCACAGCATGGGTCAGTGTCTCCTTCATCGTCTCCATCGCCTCGTGCAGAAGGCGGGAGTTGTCATGGTCCCGGATGATCTCATCGGCCTCCTCCGCGGTGAGTTCCCCGCAGGACCGGGTGATGACCGGGAGTGCCCGGGTCAGTTCGTCCACGATGGTGACGGTGGCGGTCCGAGCAGTCCGTGACAGGGGGTTGAGATCGATGGTAATCACCGTCTTTCCCATCGCCACCAGGGCCGCACACCGGTCGCCGTCCTCCAGGGGCACCAGGACGACATCGGCGGCATAAATGCCCTCCCGCAGGCAGAGTGCACGGTCATGGGAGAGAGGGAGCAGGCGTTCTGCCGTTCCCTGCAGAACGGAAACCCCGTGCTCCTCCAGGTGGCGGGTGATTTTTTCCATCCGCTCATCGGTGCGGTGAAAGAGGTTCACCTCTACCAGCGCACCGGAGGCACGGGCAAGGGCACCGATCTCGCCTGCGGCAAGGGCGGCGGTATTCCCGTTCACCGAGATGACGGGCCGGGCGGCCCGGATGAGAAATGCCGCCGCCGTCTTCCCGGCACGGGCCGCGCCCGGGGTCGTCCGTTCGCCGAGCAGATAGTCAAACGCCTCCCCGCGCCCGTGGGCGCTGGCGCCCTCGATGACGACCATGCCGCTTCTCACCGCATCCGCTATCTTTTCCCGCGCGACCAGCGAGGCGTACCGGGGGTGATCCTCAGGTATCATTCATTCCACACTCCTTTCAGGCAAAATCCGTTGTCGGCAATTCCCATAGAATGTACGCTGCCGAATTCCGATAAAATCTCCTCCGCACCGTCTCCCGTTGCAAAGACCCCGTTGCCGAGCATCGTCATGCTGGCATGAATGCCCGCATTATCGCATGCGGCAAGCACGCTGGACACCGCAGGAGTGATCAGTCCCGTTTCACGGGCAAATGCACGTGATCGAAGAAAGAATTCCTCAAGGCTGCCGGGGCATCCCGGCTGAAATGCCCGCTCAATCCTCTGCATGATATCCGGGCGGGAGAGGATATCCGAGGTATTCAGGGGCCCGAAGTGGAGCGTGAAGAT
>JBFFLM010000088.1:0-6160 GCA_041554835.1 Methanogenium sp. | reverse complement strand
GCCCGGAGTGGACGATGCCGATGGGGCGGTAGGTGATTCTCATCTCCCGGATTTCATCATCCGGGATTTCATTGGTGCTGATCATAAAAATCGTCCTGAGTAGAGGGAAATAAAATGGGGGATGACGGAATCAGGCATCCCCGTACTTTGCGCAGGGATAGGTTTCGAATCCGTGTTTTTCGAAGATGGCACGTCCTTCGTCCGATGCAACGAAGTCCGCGAATGCCTGTGCCTCGTCAGGGTTCTCGGAGAAGGTCAGGGTGCCGATGGGGACGACCTTAACGAATCCCTCGTCGATGGGGATGTCGACCTGTTCGAGGTCGGAGTTGTCGAGAAGGTCTTCCCAGATGATGGCGGCGTCTGCCTGGTCCATTGACGTGTAGACGAGCAGTTCATTCACCGTGCCGGACCGGACCACGATGTTGTCCTGGATATCCTCCCAGTAGCCGGCCTTCTCCAGCATCTTCTTTGCCGCACTGCCGACCGCAGGGCCGGTCGGTTCGCCGATGGCGACGCGGACGCCATCCTTGGTGAGGTCCTCAAGGGTCGTGATGTTCAGCGGGTTGCCGGGCTGGACGGCAATTGCGAGCACGTGGTAGATGCACGGGGTGCTGCCGGCGATGAAGCCCTTATCTGCGGCGGAGTCGATGTACGACTTTGCACCGGGCATGTAGGCGTCACCCTCCTGCAGGAGTTCAATCTGCGAGAGGAGCTGTGCCGAGCCGCCGTAGGTGTACCGGATCCCGGTACCCGTCCGGTCCTGGTAGATCTGGGCGATCTCGTCCATCGGTTCGCGAAGCCCCGCACCGCAGAAGACGACGAGGGACTCTTCGGTTGCTGCCGGTGCCGCGGTCGCCGGCGTCTCTGTCGCTGCATCTCCCGTGCACCCGCAGATCATGCAGGCAGCGAGAAGTACGACACAGAGTGCCGCAATACCCATCATTTTTTTACTCATATGAGTAAAATTCAGCAGAATAGAATTAAACGATTTTGATTTAATATACTGTTAAGTAAATTTGATTTATTTTATTTGACCTTGAATCAGGGCGGTTAGATCAAACATTCCTCTGGTAATCAGCTGTTGTATGCATTTCAGGATGTGCCGGAACCCTCTCCTTTCGTAAGTAAGGAACCCGCAGACCCGGATGCAACAATTGCAGTCGTTACCGGAAGATATCGGGCACGGGCCAGCCTGACCCGGCAAAAAAATGGAAATTATCTGAAGAGCCAGCCGAGCAGGCCGGCATTCGACTCCTCATCCTGTGCCAGATCCCGGAGACGCTGCTGCTCCTGTTCGAGGAGGGCGAGCTGTTCCCTCAGGACCTCACGGGTCTCCGGGTCGCAGTCACATTCGTCGACGAGACGGTTCATCTCCGTGATGCGTTCCTGGTTGGCGGTGATCTCCTGCCGGAGGACTGCGGCCGCTCCGGTGTCGCCGCCGAAGAGTGCCCGCATAATGGTATTCCTGTTCTGTATCTGCTCCTCGGCCCGGAGGGTCACCTGTGCCGAGGTGTTCACCTGCTCTGCGATGCCGATCATCTGACCGCTCCCGTTGCCAAGGAGCGGAGCGGCAATGGTGAAGGCGTGCACGGCGAGCCGGACGGAGTTGTTCTGACGGACCTGCTGGTCCGCGCCGGTATTGATCAGCTGCTCCTTCTCGGCAATCATCTGGCGCAACTGCGAGGCGTTGCAGGCGGTCCCCGGCTGACAGGTCCGGGACTGGTCCTGTGCCTGCGTCTGCTGGAGGATGCCCGCCTGTGACTGGTTCTGCACCCCGGGCGCCTCTGCCGGCGGCTGTTGTGCTCCTGTTCCGTCCCCGTCTGGTGCGGGGGTATTCTTTCCCGCCTGGATCGTCATGCTCAGTACCCCGTCAGCGGCTGCGGCCGCCGGTACGGTGATGAGCAGGAGGATGACAAGGAGGGTTGTGATGCTGGTCCATCTTGATGTCATGTACTTACCTCTCGTTCCTGACCGGAAGGGACTGCGTACCGGTCTCTCCGGACTGATAGTTGTCCTCATCCGTAATAACTCCTTCATATGCCGCACCATTGGAAACAAATGAGGCGATGGGAGGGGTTTTTCGCTGCCGGATGGTATTCTTTGCATGTTGATCGGGGGAGCTGCATACGGGCAATGCCTCCCCGGCGGCTCCTGCCGGCGGCAGAAGAATCAATTCCCGCTTCGAGGATTTCATCCCTTCGTTCCTTGCCGATTCGGGTATCTTCCGGGACACCAACAGATTGATATGAGAGATGCCCCTATTTCGTGCGATGAAGATCGTCGATGTTGCAGAGGTGCCGTCCGGCCCGAACCCGCACGGGGTGGACGCAAGGAAGATCTATGATACCGGGAATGCGGTGGCGGTGCACATCACCCTTCAGCCGGGCGAGTCACTGAAGCTGCACAAGACCCCGGTCGATGTCTTCTTTTATGTGCTGGAAGGCACCGGCATCGTCCGGATTGGTGATGAAGAGAAGGAGGTGGGCCCAGACCACCTGGTCGACAGCCCGGAAGCCATCCCGCATCTCTGGAGAAACGAGGGCGACGCCGTATTCCGGGTGCTCGTCGTGAAGGTGCCCCGGCCGACGGCGGAGACGAAACTGTTGTGAAAGCATTTCGGATATTCACCTTTTTTGGGGTGAACCTTTGCAGATGTACAAATTGATATAGAGTGTTCACCTACACACTTTCATGAAACCGGTCTATATCAGAATACCACTCCCCGGGGACCACGAAGCCCTGTTCAACCTCAGCCAGATCACCTCATTTATGGTCATCATGGAGGAGGGCGCCGGTGCCAGCGTCTACGGGACCCTCTACAACGGCGGCAATTATGAAAATGTCATCCTCCGGGAGGGGTTCTCCTCGAAAGACGAGGGCCGCGAGTGGCTGGATGCAAAACTGCAGGAATGGGGCGCAGAGATCGTCGATCCGGCAGGCGACGAAGCATCCCCGGCATAAGAATACTAAGGGGTGCTGACCGGATACCCGGCTGCGATGCCTGCATCTCCGTCCCCCCTCCCGGACCGCATCACACGGAGAAATTGTCATGACTGAAGAGAAACGCAATGATCTTAAAGGAACCGTCGTTCGCCTGAAGGACCTGGTCGCCTATCAGGACGGGACGGTTGCAAGCAGGATGCTCATCAACAAACCGGTCGGGACGGTCACCCTCTTCTCCTTTGACGAGGACGAGGGCCTGAGCGAACACACCGCCCCCTACGATGCCCTCGTCACCATTCTCGACGGAGAGTGCGAGATCTGGCTTTCCGGGAAGACGCATACGATGAGGGAAGGGGACACCATCATCTTCCCTGCAAACGCCCCGCATGCCCTCTCGGCCGTAACGAGGTTCAAGATGATGCTGACGATGATCCGGGCCTGAGGAGCAGGGATGACGGACGGGAAAGACGGGGACTACTGCACCGTATGCGGCGGGATGGTCCCGAAGGGAAGCGATGTGCGCATCATTCCGGTGGACGGGAAAGAGGTGGGCATCAACCAGCTGGCGTTCATACTCAAAGAGGTTGCGGACCTGGGACCCATGAGTGAGGCGCAGGTGAAAGAGGCGCTCCTCGTCCGGGTAAAGGCCCTCAACTATATCCCGACAAAAAAGGAAGCGGCCTACGCCGACGCCCTGTACGAGGTGTATCTCAGGTACCTGGAAAAAGGAGAATAACAGGCCGGGAACCACTCGTTTTCCGCGCCGCCCCTAATCGACGCTGATAACCTCGGCGGGACACGAGTCGGCGGCGTCCCGGGCACACTCGGCGAGGTCGGGGGGTACGTCACCCTCTGCACCTTCATCGTCGGTCCGGTATTTTTTGACGATACGGCTCAGGTTGTCATCGGGGCCTTCTTCAAATATCTCTGGGCATTCTTCCCAGCACTGGGCGCACCCGGTGCATTCTTCACGGTCAATATGTACGTTCATCTTCTTCTTCTCCGTCAGTTCGGATGACGTCTATACACCCCCACCTCTAGATAAAAGTATCACGGCGACAACCATGCATCCCCCGGGGAGAGAGGCGTTGGCCACCGAAGGCCGGAGAGACTGCAGGCATCCCATTTCCCCCCCATATCCGTATATGTGATCCGTGTCAATAGATGGCGTATGAAACCGGTATTTATCGGCCTCTCCCCCGACGGTCACAATGAGATATTTTTCAATCTGCACCAGTTCTCCACGTTCGGGACCGAGGAGGTGCAGGGTATCTGGGGAGTCTACGGTTTATACATCCGTGCCGAAGGAGAGTACGAGAAGATCCTCTTCAGGGACGGGTTTCCCGACGGGGGCGAGGCCCAGCGCTGGCTTCGGGCACACCTGAAGAAGTGGGGCGCCGACGTCTTCACGAAGGACATATGAGAGCGGGTAAAAAATAAAGGCGGCCGCAACCGTCTCTCACGTGGACGGAGACGCTGCGGGTGGAAGGCGGCGTTCACTTCTTAGTCCGCCTTTTCCATCCTCCTCCCGGTCGTTTCGTCTTTGCGGTACTTCTGTTTCACCGCCGCCCGGGCGACCCGGTGGGCGGTCCTTCACGGCTCTCGTCGGCACGGCGTCTTGATGCGTCCTTATACTTTTTCCGGGCATTGTCGAAGGGGGCAGGATAGATCTCCCGTGCATGAGAGGGGAGGTGGTCACGGACAGGCTGTGGGAGCTGGCCGGTCGTTATAGGGGGCATAGTCTCCTCCATCAGGCGATGTTCACCCGGCATAAGGTTCCTGTTCATAAAATGCCTCTGCCCCATGCCCCGGCCTCCTGCCATTATCCGGGCATGAAAACGGAGACGCGGGGAATTCATGCAGAAAGGGTGTTCTTTAGGATGAATGAAGACAGACGTGTTAGTATTCCATGAATCCAGAGACCAGTAAAAAAATTGAGGCATTCCTCGAGGACAGGGAAGAGATCTGCGACGGCCTCTTTGAACAGTTCGAAGAGACGCTCGGGGTCGTCCCGTTTATCCTGCCCATTCTTCGGGAACGGCCCGACTCGTTCGCCTTCAACGGGCTTGGTGATCTGTACACCTTCAACCCGGAGAGCATGGACCGGGTAACCGCCGAACTGATTGCCGTCGCGGCCGCCGCGGCCACCGGGGCGGACGGGTGCCTGAAGGTCCACATCGGCGCTGCAATGAAGGAGGGCGCCACCCGTGAGCAAATCCGCGATGCCATTTCGATCGCCGCACTCATCGGCAAGACGGGGATCCTCGGTGGCGCTTTCCGCGTGATGAGGACGGCCATCCCGGACAATAAATAACGTCGTCCGCTTCGTTCGTTATTCGACAGATGCCGGCCCGAGACCGTGTGCCGGGATCCCGGCTCTTCCCGGGTGTGGCGTCTCTTCCTTCCGCGGAATTTAGGATTTCCCTGAAAAATCCGAAATTTCCTTTATTTTTTCAACAAAGCCGAAATTGTTTAGGAATGCCTTCATGCCGACCGAACGGCTGACATGATAGATGACTATTATATGTTCCTGAATACTGTTGCACCGGGGAGCCGTGTCTGTGTCACGGCAGTGGAAGGGGGTCACGGCACCCGGCAGAATCTGGCCTTGCGGGGCATAACCGAGGGGTCCGTTGTTACGGTGGTCTCATCATCGCACGGTCCCGTGGTCATCGGCGTGCAGGGGGGAACGCTTGCCCTCGGACGGGGAATCGCCGGCAAAGTCCGGGTCAGGAGGATGGGACCATGAAGAAACGGCTATGTGATCTCGCATCGGGCGAGACGGGCATCATCGATGCCATCCATGGCCCTGTCCATGACCTGATGTGCCTGGGACTCCGGGCCGGCAAGGCCGTTAAAATGGTCACGAAGCAGCCGGCAAAGGGGCCGGTGGTGGTCCTCTCCGGCGAGGTGGAGATTGCCATGGGCGTCAGGACCGCAGAGCAAGTGGATGTCGTCGTCACCCCGCCGGAGGCATGAAGCGGCAATGACTTCCGGGGCGGATGATGTGACGACCGTGCTGATGGTCGGCAATCCGAACGTGGGAAAGAGCGCTCTTTTCAACCGGATGACCGGGGCAAACGCCGTGGTCTCGAACTATCCGGGGACGACGGTTGATTTTACGAAAGGGACCCTCATCGAGGGGAACCGGACCTATGTGATCGTCGATGTGCCCGGCACCTACTCCCTCGAACCGCGGGATGCAGCAGAGGAGGTC
>JBFFLM010000087.1:0-6171 GCA_041554835.1 Methanogenium sp. | reverse complement strand
GCTGTGTCCTGCCCGTGCAAGTTCGGAAGCGGCGGTTATCCCTGCCGGTCCCGAACCGACAACTGCGACCTGTTTGCCTGTCGGGGAAGCTACCTCGGGTGGTTCAACGCCGTTTTCGCGTTCCCAGTCAGCAATAAACCGTTCGAGTGCACCGATGCGCACGGGCTTTCCTTTTTTGGACATGATGCAGGAACCCTGGCACTGATTCTCCTGGGGGCAAACCCTGCCGCATATTGCAGGGAGCATATTGTCCTGTTTGAGTATTCTCGCGGCATCCCGGAATTGTTCATGGGCAATTGCGCTGATAAACGCGGGGATATCAATGGAAACGGGGCACCCCTGAACGCACAGGGGTCGCGGGCATTCCATACAACGGAGCGCTTCCAGAACAGCGGTTTGTTCGGGGAGGCCCATCTCCACTTCTTCGAAGTCGTGCACCCTCTCATCAGCGGGACGTCGGTTCATTTTCGTTCACCACACCTGCAGGTATGCTCATGGTAGCGTTCAAGGGATTCTTTTTCCTGCTGCGGGTAGATGCGCTGACGAGTCATAAGTTCATCCCAGTCGACCAGATGGGCATCAAATTCCGGACCGTCGACGCAGGCAAAACGGGTCTCCCCTCCGACGGTGACACGGCAGGACCCGCACATTCCGGTGCCGTCAACCATAATCGGGTTCAGACTAACGAATGTGGGGATTCCTGCCTCCCTGGTTGCCATCGACGTAATCTTCATCATTATGGCGGGTCCGATAATCCAGACCGCATCGACTGCCTCTTCGGCCACCAGTTTTTTGAGGATATCTGCAGGAAACCCGTGAAAACCTGTGCTTCCATCGTCCGTGCAGACGACCAGTTCATCACAGGCATCCCGGAGTTCGTCTTCAAGGATCAGAAGTGATTCATTGCGTGCACCAATGATGCCGGTGACCGTATTGCCGGCGTCCTTCAGGGCGCGGGCAAGAATTGGCAGACAGGCGATACCAACACCGCCGCCGATGACCGCGCAGCGGCCCCAATCCTTCACTTCGGAGGGGACCCCCAGCGGTCCGGCAATATCCTGTATCTGATCCCCCGTTCCAAGATTCGCAAGATGGGTTGTGGTCTTTCCGACTGCCATAAAGACAATTCTGACATTCTCCCCGTCAACGGCGGAGATCGTGAGGGGTATGCGTTCCCCTTTTTCATCAATTCGAATAACGACAAACTGGCCCGCCCGAGCATTTAGAGCTACGTGAGGGGCTTTTATCCAGAATTCGTAAATATTTTCCGCGATTTCTTCTGCATGCTGTATTTTATACACCCGGAATCATCCCCACTGGTTGAAGATCAATGATGGCATATATTTTGGACTGCCCGTAACTTATAGTATTACGTATCATCATATTCATCCCTTCATCCTAGCCCGGGAAAAAAAGAATATCGATCTCACCTTTTCAGGCTCAATCACTGTCTGAGATTTTTGCAACTTTTCTTGTTTTCACCGCAACTCCGCGTGTGGACTGTATCATCTCTTCAGCGCCCATTACCGCTTTACCGGCGCCCCATGCCCGCGGCCCCCGTACCTGAACCTCGTCTCCTGCCCTGATGGAGGGGTCTGCTGAAGTGACACCCGGGGCAAGGACATCTCCCTGCGGGATGAAATCATCGATGGTTACGGTATAGACGTCTCCCAGCGCCTCCCACCCCTGAAGGGTCGGACGAAACAGTCCGGTAGTTTCGTCAATACTGAAGAGCTGCTGTTTTCCTTTGAGTACTTTGCGACGGCCGGTCCGGCCCTTGATGATCATGCCCTTTGTGCTGATGGTGCTGCCGAACTGGAAGCTGAGGGCGCCCTGGATAATGTTGTGGGAACGTCTCTTTTCGCCGGTAAGCGCCTCATCCAGCGCCCGAACGGACTCACTTCCTGTCGGGTGTCCATGACAGGTACATTCAAGGTCGATGCCGGCAGCCTCTGCTGCTGCCTGTGCGATGGTCAGGGTATCACCCTCCAGATGCGCAATGACACGGGCATACCCGTGGTGCCGCAGGTAGCCGGCGAGAACTTTGGTGACAAATGCCTGTTCTTCCCGGTCCCAGTAGCCGGTCACGGGGACATCATAGTGTGCCGCCGGATACATGAGTTCAAGCTCTCTGGGCACGACGCCCAGCGGAGAGGTGATGATGACCTCATGGGCACGGTCCTGTATCGCCCTCTGAAAAGTCCTGTGGCTCTGTGACTGGGAATAGGGCTTTCGCGCGGAACAGGGGAGGAGTACCGCGACATCTGTACGGGTCGGGATGAACCGTGATGTGAGACGGCCGGCAAACCTGAGGATCTCCGCGCGGTTCATGGACTCGCCGGTGTTGGCAAACATCTGCGATGATCGAACGGCCGGAAGCCATGGTTCGTACATGGGATAGGCATTGTCAAAGTGGCGAAGGACGGAGACCTGCCATGCTTCAGTCCTGCACCGCTTTTCAATGAGTTCCCGGAGCTGGCCCCTGCGGAAAAACCATCTCACCGTTGCCAGCTCCGTTTCCAGGGCAAGCCGGTTATGAAGGCCCAGGTCTTTCTCGCGACATCCCTCACACTGGCAGAGGGAGGAGGAAAATGCCTCTTCTGCCGTAAGCTCACCGTCTGTTGTACAGAAGACGCCCTGTGCGGTCTTCAGGTCGACTGCCAGATAATCAACGAGATCAAATCCGGAATACACCAGCATAGCAGCGTTTGAGGGGAGCGCGGAAGCGGGGGCGTACCACGCAATGCCGGGGGGCGTCCGGGTTCTGAACTTAAGAACCAGTTCAGCATATGTTCTGGGATTTCCCCTGAGTATGTGCCAGCCGGGTATAATACCGACTCCCGAAGAGGGAGGGTTCTCCTTCATTCCCGGACCGATGACGATGAGATCTTCATAATCAACGGTATATCTCTCTGCAAAAAAATCAGGTGCTGTAACCGGCACATTGGAAAACGGGTGGCTTCCAAGTGACGGGAAAAGTTCCGCTGGCTCAATAATTGCGGGTGTCCGGAGAGGTATGCCGGCGTTCTGGGTGAGTTTGCCCTCGCGAGCAAATCCGTCCCGGGCGATCACCTCAAATGCAGACATACTTGTCCTCCAGTCCCCTGAGGGAATGTTCCAGAGTTGAAATCCAGGCCTGCGGGCAGGAGATAGTAAAACGTGTTTCAGGATAATATTCAATATATTTTCTGACTCCCTGAAGACCTGCCGTAACCATCGCCGCGTCCCATCCGGGAATTTCGCTCTGGCCGATAGGGAACGTTTCTGCCATCTCTGACGGGTAGATGCCAAAGGGCGGTTTGAACAGGAACACGCTCTCTGTATCGTCAGGAACCTGATCATTCATCGAGATGTGGCAGGTGTTCCCCGGTCTGAATCTGAGGCATGCGGAATGATACCGGATGACCTCGGTCCTTGCGCACGATTCATCCCCGCGATAAAAGAACCGCCGCTTCGATACACGGTCCCTTCGGACCAGTTCTCCCGAGTGGTTCAGCAGTTCCCGGTACCCCTCGAGGAGACGTGGATGGCTCCGGCACCGTTCATCAACCACTTCCCAGAGGGTTCCGTCGATAATTGCCTGCCGGATGCGGGATATCTCTGCCAGGCTGACCGAGAGATTGTGCAGTGCGAGAAGTCGTTCCTTATCGGGTGATTTCTTCAGCTCCTCGACGGTATGGGTCCGGCAGACATTGCATGCGCAGGGGAGTTCCTGTAGTTCGTTCAGTTTCAGACTTCCTGACGTTGTCATGTACCTGCCTTCCCGGGCATAGAGTGCATATGCCGCCGAATCAAAGACGTCACATCCCATTGCCGCCGCAAGTGCAAACATCGCCGGATGCCCGGCGCCGAAGAGATGGACACATGACGAAGGACTGAGTCTTTGTTTTGCGGCCAAGACCACCTCTACCAGTTCTCTGTACCGGTAATTTTCCATCAGGGGAACGACTGCACCGATGGGGCAGAAGGTCGCTCCGGTTTCATTGACCCTTGCCGCGGCATCCTCCCGTAAATCAGTGAAGATGCCGCCCTGAACCGGTGCTGCAAGATGACCGTCATCGATGATGGTCATTGCTTCGGTAATTCTTGCCATCGTGGTCGACAGTTCCTCCCGGGCCCCCTCATGGTCCCGGTCGGGAGGGGTTGCAATATCCATCGGAACGATGATCTCACTGCCGATAGATCTCTGGAACCGGACTGTCTCCTTGTTGGAAAAGGCGACATCGCCATATACGGACTGCTGGAATGCCCCGGAATCGGTCATGATGATGCCGTCAAACCCCAGCACATCATGAAGGCCTCTGGCAAGCGCCTCTTCCCTGAATTCACTGCTTTTTGAAAAAATATACGCATTGGTAATTAACGCTTCAACGCCCATCTCCTGCATCTCGGACGGAGTAATAAGCTGTATATGCGGATTTATCACCGGAAGAAGGAGAGGAGTTCGTGCGATCTTCTCTCCGACTTTGAGGCGGCCGGTCCGTGCCCAGATATCTTTATGTAATGCTTCGAATGAAATCACGATTGTTCCTCATCTTCTGAAAAAACCTGCCCCTGAAAGGAGAACAGTTCAACATCATGCCGTCTCCATGAACCAGGGGGAAGTCCTGCCTTAAGGCAGGTATGGTCTAGAAATTCTTCTTCGTCCCAGTGATACTCTGTGGCAACCTGGGGGAGAAGGAGCCCGGTCCTTCCCATCCCGGATATGATAAGGCCATCCCGCCCCGATTGTATGCAACGTGGGCGTTCTTCCGGGGAGCACTGAACCGGTACCGGTTCCGTGAGTATGGTCACTTCGACGGTGATGGTGTCCAGTTCATCCGGTCGGACCGGGGGAAATCTGGGGTCACGGAGTGCAGCAGAGAGTGCTGCTTCACGAATTCCTTCCCTGAGTGGCATTACCGGGGTGGGAAATCCGATACACCCGCGAAGTTCGCCATGTATGGAAAGCGTCACAAACACCCCCTTCATCGTTTCAAATGATTCGGGAAGCGCGGGATATTCCATTGATTTTTTAGCGATGTGTTCTTCAAGAACCGCCCGTGCGTACCTGACAGCCGTTTCACCCTCACTTCCGGCGATCCCGTCCATGCCCATATATATGGCCGGATACAATATTAATAGGAGAGGGAGTGTGCGGCTGACGGTGGCACTATGTGCTGCTGAGGAAAGTCCCCACACCATCCGGACGCGTAGCCGCATGCAAGTGCGGGTGGCGAGAGTCACGGCAATGGCACAGAAACGACACGTCCTGCCGGTAGCGATGATGCGACTGAGCCTTCGGGCGAGAAGGCCTCCGGGCCGAGTTAACTCGCTGATGCGGACCGGCAGGGAGCGGTGGAACGGTGAATCCCTACGGGTGCAAGTCAGAACAGGGCATAACGGTGTCCGGGCCGGCCCGGGTATGGCGCGTAGCTGAATGCCGCATAGAAACAGAATGGGGCTTACTACTCCCACTCCTTTCCTACTTTACAGGTACTGCTCGTCACTGCAGGCCTGCTCTTCTGAAAACATTCTTCTGAAAAACATATATGCTTTGTAACGAAGTTTTGTTATCGGGATTATCATGGAAGAAGAGGAACTGTTAGAGGCATATGTATCCGGAATTTCAGGAAGTATCAGCCTTGATGAGGATACGGCGCACTGGATAGCCCTTATGCTGGTTGCATTCAGGATGGATCTCTATGATCGCACCATCAGTATGGCTGAAAAATCACTGAAATCGCTGCAGAAGGTTCCTTCAGTTCCTGATCAGGTAGCAACGGCCATTTGTATCGTCCGTGAGGAGGCGGTGGAAAAGGTTGCTTCCCAGAAGACAATACGATCAAGTTTTGACTGGGATGGGCATGATTCCTCCCGGGACGAACTGGTTGCCCGGGACTATGAATCGGTGGCATGTTCATTCCGGCCCGAGGAACGCGATCTGCTTATTCTTCCTCTCCCGGACGAAGATATCGGTGCCCCTGAAGCATATATGAGGGATAATGCTCTGGTTATGCTCTATGCAGTTGCCTATGCGGGCTCCCCTTCTGATGTCCAGGCACTGGAGGAGCACCTGAGGGATTATCTGATTCAGAGGCTGGAGTTGTATGCAGAAGAATAATTAGCATCCAAACGCATAAATGCCAGGGACAGATCACAATATTATAACCCAGAGTAATTTCCATGAAT
>JBFFLM010000086.1:0-6189 GCA_041554835.1 Methanogenium sp. | reverse complement strand
GGAAGGCTTGATTATCTCCACAAAGGTCGGTTCGCCCCATTTTGTGCCTTCGACGGACTTGGAAACCGCATTGTCCACGTACTGCACCTGAATCCTCGCAGACATGCGTTCACGCTCCTCATAATAGACCGGTGAGACATATTCGACCAGTCGCTTCATTTGAATTGTCAGGGAAATTACCCTGACAATGATTCCACGATCACCACGGGTAAAATCATCGAGATCGACAGAGGTCAGAAAGATGACATCTCCAGGAGATACCCCGGTGAGGGAGATCAGGTTGTGGGCGCTCTGAAGTTCAAGGGTTCGTGGCTTGCCCTTCTTTAATTCATCAAGGACCGGATTTGTAATGCCTGTTAATGCTACGCACTTGATAACACAATTCATATCTCTCACCCGTACATCGGAAGCTGCTCTTTTTTCACCGGCGTCTGTTCTGCCTGCTCGACCTGTTCGGCCATCTGCTGGAGCGCTGCCTCAATTTCCGTTGCCTGATCCATCAGAGGCTCGACATCCAGATCAAATCCATAGATTTGATTTAAGATCTTAATGACGGATGCTGCCGCACGGGGATCGGGATTGTTCACTGTTTCACCAAGAAGGCCAAAGGAAGAAATTCCATTGACCTTGCATTCAACAAGCAGGCTTCCTGCAATCCCTGTTATGCTTCCCATAGGGAGAATTTCAGCCTTATCTTTAATTCTTTCAAGAGACTGGCTGTCGCCGGCCACACCAAAAACGCGTTTTTCCACCTCATTGGTGACGATGCCTGCAATAACCACCACTTCCTTTATCGAAAAAGGCTCAATCCAGTCCAGGAGACCATTGGATATTTCATAACAGATCATTGGATGAATGGGAACATCAGAGATGACGATAACATATGAATCCTTCCGATAAATACGGACGGGAGCATTGATCACCCCATTGACCATCATCGCCATGGCGGGAAAATATTTACTGGTAATGTTGCCGATGTGGCTAAATTCCAGCACATCAACAATATGAGCCAGCGCTATACTGCCAACAAGACCACTGCCGGGAAACCCCATGAACACCGTGAGGTCTTCCCCGTCGAGGTCAAGGGAATGAATCTTTATATCGTCCATAATATCACAGTCCTGAAAATATGAATGTTCTAACCATGGCCCAACAGATAAATAAGTTTTCTATCCTTGTACCGGCTTCCCGGACCACAGTCAGCCAAAGAATGATAGCGCTGAAAGGACAATATGTCGGTATGACCGAATACCAGATCAAGCGTGGATTTAAAACCGGCCTGAGCGAACGAATGATAGATGGTCTGGAGAAGTACTTTGAAGCGACTGCACGTGAAGACGGCAGCCACTATTCAATATCGTACGGATCATTTTCACGGCTGGAAGTATATACAGGGGATAACGAAAAAACCCTGATTTGTGAGTCTGAATCCGACATGGGAATCTTTGACAGAATGCCGGAAGAGGAGGCGAATGCCATGGTTCTGGATACCAATAAAAGGTTTCGGCAGTACCTGGAATATGTCACAGGCTACAACACCAAAGAACGTAAGAAAAATGCAGAAAAAGCTGCAAAAAAATCTAATTAATATACATTTCTTTTTTTTAAAAAAAAAGGTTATTCGATGACAATTGCCGGCTTAAATGGAAGTGCAGCACGTGCCTTTGGATGAGTGCTTTGTCCGGCATCGACAATGGACACTTGCACCCCGAATTCCCGTTCCAGGAAATCCTTGACGGTTTCAAAGACATGTATTTCATCAATACCCGATGATGCAATAACCCGGACAAGTTCGGGCGGAAGCCGGTGGATCAGATTCGTCACCTGTTTTGCAGCATCAGTCGCCTCTTTTCCGCGTGCCCGCATGGCCTCATCCTTCATGATCTCAGCAATAATCTTCTTCCGGTCAGTAGCACTCGCAACCGTTCTGAAAACATCATATTTCCAGGCAGGTGCAACAAAGAGGGTCAGGTGCTCCTGTTCGATCTGGATGAGTTTGATGATTGACTCAATATCCTCGACTGTCCTTGAAAGGAGCTCCTCTGAGAGTTCGAGGGTCGGATCAATCAGAGTCTCATCCGGGACAGGCCAGTCTGTAAAAGCAATGGGCTTTCCATCGCCAATTTCTTCCCATAATTTTTCCGAGGTATAGGGAATAAACGGTGCCAGTAACCGCACCCACGCCTGTGCAATCTCACCTATTACCGCAGATGTCCTCACACCCTCAGGAAGTCTGCGACGGTACCATTTGAGGTCTGACTCTACACTGAAATACGCCTCCTGAAGTGCCTGACGGGTCTGGAACGACATCAGCGCAGATGTTGTCCGCTGAATGTGTTCCTGCATCCTTGAGAGTACCCAACGGTCAATATCGTAGGAGTCAGTGGCGGAGACCGCTTCCATGATGGTATTCCAGAAACGTTCGATCTGCTTTCTGGTGGAAGATACCAGTTCATTTCTCCAGTCAAAATCCTGCCAGGGTTCTGCACTGCCTACCAGAAACATCCTGACGGTATCGGCACCAAAGTCATCGATTGCATCTTCAAGAAGGATGACATTTCCTTTCGAGGAGGACATTTTCGCTCCCTCAAGAAGACCCATGCCAAAGATAACCATCCCTTTTGGACGCAGTGATTCAGGGAAGATCGCGTCATGATGGAAGAGCTGGAAGGTCAGGTGATTTGAAATCAGGTCTTTTGCAGAGAACCTGAAGTCGTAGGGATACCAGTACAGGAATTCGCTGCGCAGATCATCCAGAATCGCCTTCTCAACCGAATCAGGTGAGCCACGCCCATAGAATATGTAGTCAAAGACATCGGGAGTCAGTAATTTCGGGTCGATCAGACGTATCTTATGGGCGATAGTATAATAGGACATATAAATGGTCGAATCGGAGAGAGGCTCGACCAGCCAATCCTTATCCCACGGCAGATGCGTTCCGAGACCGATACGCCGTGTGCATGCCCAGTCATTCAGCCAGTCAATGGTGCGGTTGAATTCAGCCCTGACCTCAGGGGGAACGAGTGATATACGATCAAGATCCGCATGTACCTCCTCTTTCCACTCCGGATCGCTGTATTTCAGGAACCACTGGTCATGGAGAATCCGGACATACACCCTGGAACCGCAACGGCATACAACATTTCTCGTATCAAATTCGAACATTACCGCTGAGCCATACCGCTCAAGCATCAGATCTGCGATGTCATCTCTTGCTTCCTTTACCGGCTTTCCCCCATATTCGGGAAGCATGCGACCCTTTGAGTGCTCGGCATTATACACTTCCTGCGTCAGTACCTCCATGGCAGGATCATTCTGATCAATGATGCCGGCCTTCTCGACCGCATCCTTCGCCGGAAACTCCCCATACCCCTCAACCGCAATCAGAGCGACTGGACGAATGTCGGTGTATCTGCCGGTTTCCTGAAGATCCCTGAGGGCAATGTAATCAAATGGAGCGTGAGCAGGCACACTCATCACAATCCCGGTGGCCATGTCCGGGTCCACAAACGCGGCCGGGAGAATCCGCACTTCACCACTCAAAGGATTTGTGACGGTTTCATCAATCAGATCTGTACCCGGAATCTCACCTTCAATGACGACATCATGATCCTGGAGAGCGATCTTTTCAGTTGCTTCAGGGGAGAGAATCCATTTCTGTCCATCGACCTTCACCTTCCGGTATGTCACTTCAGGGTTGACCCAAAGATTGGTAACGCCGTACGTTGTCTCAGGTCTTAGGGTTGCACACGGGATGAGATAGTCATTCCAGCTAAACATTACCAGAACGAATTTAATGATCTCCGCCTGCTCTCCTTCCATCAGATCGTGATCACCGACAGGATTGTCGCACTGCATACAGTATTTTACCGGGTGCGCACCACGCACAACCCTGTTCTGATCATGAAGATGAAGATACTGCCATTCAATGAATTTACTGTAGGTGGGATCAACGGTCGTAAACCTGCGCCTCCAGTCAATGGAGAGGCCGCACCGGCTCATGACTCGCTCATATTCCTGACTGAAATACTTCACAATCTCCATTGGTTCGACAAACTGCTCCAGAATGTCACCGGGGACGCGGTAGAGGTCGCGGTACAGACGAATGGTTTTCTCATCTCTCGCGGCAATCCTTTTCGATATTCCGATAACCGGCGTTCCGGTCACGTGAAATGCCATGGGATACAAAACCTGTTTCCCCTGCATTCTCCAGAATCGGGCAATGACATCAGGAACAATATAGGTCCGGCCGTGACCAACATGCATCGCCCCGCTTGGATATGGATAGGCAACGTTCAGATAGAACTTCTCTTTTTCACCGGGGTCTGAACAGAATTGCTCTTTCCAGGCATCCGCATATTCTGATTCCAACTTTTTGATATCAAACTTAGTCACTTCTTAACTCCCCTCAATCTCCAGCAATGATCTCAATAATCTCCAGAATAATTGGCATTCAGAAATAAAGTTAGTTTCCTACCGGTTTGAGGCGGATAACCTCCTTTTCTTCAAACCGGCGAATCATGTCCTGCGCGATGGTGCTGCTCTTTGCAACGGTGATCTCACCTTCATCATTAACCGTCGCGGTGAACAGGTACTCCTTGCCACCAAAGACATCGACGATCTTTCCTGCATTTTCCGGACTAATTATTGAAAGATTCTTTTTATCGGTTCTCAGCTCGATCCCATCACTGGTTGAAATTCCCTCAGCCTTTGGAGAGCCTCCGCGTTCTTCCTTTTCTTCATACTCTGAGAGCGGACGGATGTCGATACCAATGCTCAGTTTGTTGACAATGCCGGCAACATTTTTTCCGCCTTTCCCAATAGCCGCTGGTACGTCACGGTCATCTATATAGACAACGGCTTTATTATCCGTCAGCATTCTGACCTTCACAGGACCATCCGTAAAACGTCCGATTTCATGTTGAATTTCACGTTCAGCAACCTTCCATGCAAGATTTTCCTCGATAATTTCAGGTTCAGGAGCCGGTTCTTCAACAGGACCCGGTTCTTCTTTCACTATCTCAGCAGACGTTACTGCTATCGGTTCAGGGCCTGCAGCTTCCCCTTTGGCGACGGGTAAAATTACCGTTTCTCCCTCATACCGGAATGCTTCTCCGATAAGTTTACCACTCTGCAGATCCGTCACGGAAATGATCGGACGTGCGGTAAAAGACTCCGGCATCTCCGTTGGCTGACGAATGGAATAGTCAATCCTGTAGACTCCCTGAATTTTACCCTCCTTAATCGAGATGATAGTACTGACTGCCATGGCAGCAACACCAAAATCTACCCTGAGAAGTATTCTCTGAAGGGCTTCCAGAACATCTGCTCCATCGAGAACGCCAACCATTCCAACGCCTGATAGACGCATGTCTACAAATACCCCGAAATCCTCATCCTTTCTTATCTCATCGAATATGACGAAATCCGGACGTGCCATTAGCAGGACACTTGCGGTCTGGACCATACTACCGTCAAGCGCAGTAAACTGGGTGATCCCTTCCGGTGTATGGAGATCACGGGGTGATTCCATTGAAGATACCTGATAACCTGCATTTGCCAGATATATTGCAATGCTTCGCACAAGGGTCGTTTTTCCACTTCCGGGAGTACCTGCAATAATGACTCCCCCTTCGCCGTTACCAAGACATTTCCGTACAATATCAGCACCTGAATAATCTTCAAGAACGCATTCCCTCACCGGCCGCACAGCAGTAATTTCCATTGCGTCCGTAAATGGACGGCGTGCAATAGAGATACGCAGGGCTCCGATCTGAACAACGGTAATGCCGCGCCTTTCAATCTCGATATATCCCTCGGGGTCACGCTTCGCACGCTCAAGAATCTCCTGGGCCGTCTGCCTGAGATCATATTCGCTCAAAGCCACATCATGCACCGGCACAAGTTTCATCTTCCCGGGTTCACCTTTCTTTGCAATCGGCCGCACACGCTCCTTGAGCGTTACTGAAACCGTTTTTTCGTCAAAGAAACGTTCAATGGAAAGTGGTGAAAAATCACCAACCTGCGGTTTGAGATAGAGCACATCAATGCCCTTTGCACGGGCAACTTCCGCCTGGACGATATCACTTGTAATAAAACGTGCATCCTCAAATTCTAAAGCCACATTTCTGATAATTGCGTCAATTTCCCCGCCACTGGCAAGTTTTACCTGTTCCAGACTTGGCCGGT
>JBFFLM010000085.1:0-6222 GCA_041554835.1 Methanogenium sp. | reverse complement strand
CGAAAAATGGACAGACCCGGACGCGTTACCATTCTGTTCGCAGGGACGGGTACCGGGCTGAATCCTTCTATTCCCTGCCTGCCTGGAGACATCTGCGCGGCATCGCCCTCCGGCCGGCATGGGAGATTCTCCATGGTTCCGTCCATCATTATCGTCTCCTGTTTCCATCGATACCCGTCCCATTTTCCCGGAATCGTATCAAAATGAAATGTATAAATACACTACCAATAAGTATCTCGAAATCCCACTTGTACCAACAAAAATGGCTTCAATTGAAGAAGAGATTCGGGATCTTGAAGAAGAAATCCGCACTACCAAATATAATAAGGCGACCTCCGGGCATATCGGAAGACTCAAGGCAAAAGTAGCGAGGCTGAAGGATGAGGCAGTTACGCGTGCCATGGCCTCCAGCGGTGGTGGTGAAGGATACTCAGTCAAGAAATCCGGGGACGGAACGGTCGTCCTTGTCGGGTTTCCCTCGGTGGGAAAGTCGACTCTTCTCAACTGCCTGACCGGCAGCGAGAGTGAAGCCGCGGCATATGCCTTCACAACCACTACTGTAGTTCCCGGCTCCATGGAGCATAAAGGGGCAAATATCCAGATTCTCGATATCCCTGGACTCATTGCCGGAGCAGCGATGGGCAAGGGGCGGGGCAAGGAGGTCATCGCGGTCGTCCGTGGCGCTGATCTCATTCTCCTGCTCGGGGATGTGTACAATGAAAAACACATCGACGTGCTCATCCGTGAGCTTTACGACGCCGGGATACGTATCAATAAGCAAAAACCCGACATCACGATAAAAAAGAAATCCAGTGGCGGCATACGGTTCAATACCGTGGGAAATCCGGGACTCGACCTGGAGGATATCCGGCCAATGCTTGCGGAAAACAAGATAGTCAATGCGGATGTCCTGGTCCGTGGGCGGGTCACCCAGGATGATTTCATCGATGCCATAATGGGCAACCGTGTCTACATTCCGGCGTTCTTTGCGGTCAACAAGGTGGATCTCGTCGATAAGGACACGAGAGCGGACATTGAAAAGGACGTGACCCACCGGTTCGGCCGCCCGCCCATCATGCTCTCTGCGGCTAGCGGCTATAACATCGAACACCTGAAAGACGCGATCTTTGACCACCTGGGCTTCATCCGCATCTACATGAAACCGGTGGGGGATAAGGCGGACCTTGAAGAACCGCTCATCATCCGGAAGCCGGCCACCGTCGAGGGGGTCTGCAACAAACTGCACAGGGACTTCGTGGAAAAGTTCAGGTATGCAAAGGTGTGGGGGGCCTCGGTCAAACACGATGCGCAGCGGGTCGGGCTGCCTCATGAACTCGATGACGGTGACATCCTGACGGTCGTCACCAAGCCCTGATACATCATTTCCTTTTTTTTCAGATACATTCCCGGAGGACATCGAGAGGAGCCGTGGTCTTGATCCCCCTCCCGTCGTAATGGGTCCGGGACGCCCCGTAACCGCCATCCTTCAGGCAGGCAAGCACCTCATCCATGCCTCGCGGAGAGGTGTGCCAGCATTTTGCCAGCTGGTGATAGTTGTAGAAGGTGGAGGTGTCCAGCTCGTCACTCAGGATGGCAAGGAGCCGTTCGAGGGGGCCGGATGTTGCAAGGGGAATGTCCCCCAGCCCTCCTGCCATCGCATGGATAAGGTCCCTGTCATTGATCGGGCCCAGCCAGAGCGGGCCTGCCGGAGTCATGCGCTTCCCGCACCGGGGACAGACGTGACACCCTGCCGTAATGCCCGCCTCTTCCAGCCGCTCCGGGCATGCCGGGCACTGGTGGATATAGCCGATGTGGGCCACCGTTTTGTCGGCCCGGCCCGCGCCTCTTGTCACGCGGAGATGAAGGCGGACGAAGTGTTCCCGTGCAAAACAGAAGAGCGGTTCGATGCCGCGATCATATTTCACCACTTCGCGGGCAACGAATCCCAGGAGTATTCTCAGCCCCACTTCGCTGTGATATTCGGTATTCAGCGGCCGGGCACCGTACCGGCGCATCCCCGCCTTCAGGTGGGCGCCGCAGAGGGGTGCGGTATCGGTTGCCGTCACAAAGAGATAGCGCTTCGCGCTGGTGGCAGCCGCATCGACGAACGGCGCGGGCGTTCCGAACGGGTCGAGGTCCACCGCATCAAACCTCCTGCCTCCCATCAGTACTTTGCAGTCGGCCTGGGTGACGGAGACGTCCTCCCCTGCGAGGACGGCGGCATTGCGTTCGATAAGATCAACAGCATCGGGATTGTAATCGTTGATGGTGACGGGGATGCCGCATTCATGTGCAACCCTGAGGCCCCGTGCCCCCGATGCGCCCATGGCATCCAGGTATGAGGTCACATCGGTATGCCGCAGGAAGAGAATGGTGGCATCACGGTTGAGTTCCATCCTTGGATTGTAAAAGACTGCCCCGGTTCCCGGCGGAAACGAGCTGTCCGCATCCTGTTCGGGGACCCAAAATTGTGTTGTTCCCTCGATTATTTCAACAAGTCCCATCGCTCCCAGAATGTGCGATTCAGGTAATCTTATAGCTTCTGATGCAAAATAGTAATGGCAGCATCTGTGGGCTTGTGGCCTAGCCTGGATAAGGCGTTAGCCTCCTAAGTTAATGATCAGGGGTTCAAATCCCCTCAAGCCCGTATTCTTTTTCACAATATTCTTCTCGCGTCAGTCGCATACCTGAAGAACAGCTATGGCTCTCCCGTGGTATGTCAGGATTCTTCGCCCCGTCAATGCGGTAATGGCGGGTATCGCCTCGCTTCTGGGCGTCATCGTGGCCACGGGAACCATTCCGCCACAATCCCTGCTGCTGATCCCGGTCGTTGTTCTCATCACCGGAGCCGGCAATGCGGTGAATGATTATTATGACCGCGACATTGACGCTGTCAACCGTCCTGACCGTCCCATCCCCCGCGGTGAGGTCACGCCGGCAGGCGCGCTCAGGTATAGCGCCGTTCTCTTCGTTGCGGCGGTCCTTCTGGCAATTCCCGTGTCGCCGGAGTGTCTTGCACTTGCCGTCGTCAATTCCCTGGTCCTCGTGGTGTATGCACGAAATCTCAAAGGGCTGCCCCTTGCGGGCAATCTCGCCGTAGCCTACCTGTCGGGGAGTATCTTCCTCTACGGGGGGGCATATGCAGGCCTGGAGGGCCTTCTGCTCAACATCCCTGTCGCAGGGATCACCTTCCTGTGCATGACCTCGCGCGAAGTCCTGAAGGATGCGGAGGACATCGAGGGGGACCGGATAGGGGGGGCCCGCACGCTCCCGATGATCACCGGCGTCGGGAATGCCGCGAAGTTCTCCTTTCTCCTTGCCCTTGCTGCGGTCATCCTGAGCTATCTCCCGATATTTCCCTGGTGGGGGATGGTGTACATCGGGCTTATCACCGTCGCAGACATCCTCATTCTCTTCGGGGCCGCGGCGGCGCTCAGGTGCGCCGACCCTGGATGCCTGCGCTCATCGAATGCGACCGGCATCCTGAAAAACGGCATGTTCCTTGCGCTGGGCATCCTCATCGCCTCGGCAGTTCTTCTCTGATGCGTGCCCGGGAAGGGTAAGTGAATAGGTTTATTATTCTTTGAAAAATGAGAAATAAACAATGAAAATTTACCGTCAGGGTGACTCGTTCATCGCACCACGTGGCTCATATTTTGATGGGAATGTCAGGGTCCCGGGAAATTTTATCGTCCCCCCCGAAACCCATATCTGGGGGCGCCTTGATGTGAACGGGACCCTTGAGCTCGGGCCGATGTCCACCGTGGGAGGGGACGTAACCTGCGAGCGGGCGGTTATCGGGAACAAGGTACGCATCAAGGGAAGGCTCGATGTCATCGAGGATGTCGTGCTCTGCGATGATGCGAAGGTCGCGACCGTGCGTGCCGGGGGGGATATCACCCTTCGGCCGGGAGTCAAGGTAGGGGAAGTCTCAAGCGATGAGACCATCTATGTGGTCGGAAAGATCCAGTCCGGCCGCCTGACCGGAAGAAATGTGAAAGTGCTCGGAAACGGTCACTGAGCATCCTTTTTTTCAATGCCCAGGAGGGCGACATCGTAGACGTCGGACCAGTTCACGATCGTTTCGACGCAGCCGTCTTTCAGGGTCAGGACGCCCATTGCGACGATGCCGAGTTTGTCTGCCATCTCGATGCCTTCCTTGACTTCCATCAGGCAGCCGACCCCGATGAGCGCCTCGGGACGATACTTTTTCACCATCCGTTTGATGAGGGTCGACCCCGGCGCTATCCATACGCGGTATCCGCAGGACTCAAGTCGGGCAATATTCTCACCCACCTCGCACCTGCCGCACCGTTTGCACACCAGCCCCTCGGGGGTCAGGTTTGCCGGGCACTGGGAATTTCGCAGGCACTGGGGGACGAATATCGCCCGTTTTTCGACAGGTATTGCCGCAAACGCCGAGGTGGAGAGGGTGTTGTGGAGATGGATAAAAAATGCCGTCAGTTCCTTGTCGTCAAGCCCGAAAAGCTTGCAGAGTGCCTTGACGGTCCCTTCGGTCATGGTGAGCCCCGCCTTAAGGAGGCGGGGGAAGTAGAATTTCCGGTGATGGATGGAAAGAAGGGAGATGCAGATGACAGCTACCGGTATGATGATAAAGAGCGCGAGGATGATGAGGGTCACCTCGCCGACCGTGAATACCAGCTGGTCCCAGAAGGGCTGTGCGGGGATTGAGGGGGTAGGGAGTTGTTCTATGGTCATGGTTTGGGGATATAGGGGTATTTGCTTCATTCAGGGCCTTCGGATGCCCTGTTCCGTAATGATGGCGGTCACGAGGCTGAGCGGGGTGGCATCGAAGGCATAGTTTCTCGCCCGTACGCCGTCCGGAATCAGCATCCTCCCGCCGCATTCTGCAAGCTCTTCACGATCACGTTCTTCAACCGTGATGTCGGCCTCCGAGTGCTGCAGGTCCAACGTAGAATACGGTGCTGCTACGTAAAAAGGGATTTCATGGTGGCAAGCGCAGACCGCGTGCATGTACGTGCCGATCTTATTGAAGACGGCATCGCGGGTGATGCGGTCTGCTCCTACGATCACCGCATCGATCGTCTTCTTTCGCATCAGGTATGCGGCGGTGCTGTCGGTGATCGTCTCCACGTCTATCCCGTCCCGGGCAAGTTCAAAGGCGGTCAGGCGCGATCCCTGGTTCAGGGGCCGGGTCTCGCAGGAGATGACCTTCACGTCCTTGCCCATCTGCACGGCTGATCGTATGACCCCGAGGGCGGTTCCCCATTCCACGCATGCCAGGGCACCGGCGTTGCAGTGGGTAAGGACCGTGCAGCGGTCCGGAAGAAGTGCTGCCCCGTGGTCGCCGATGGCATGGCAGAGATGTACATCCTCTTCTTCTATCGCCCGTGCCTCCTCGAGTGCTCTCCGTGTTGCCGCCCCCGGTGTATCTTCCTGTTCGAGAACCGCAAGCACACGCCGGATGCCCCATCCCAGGTTCACCGCGGTCGGGCGGGTTGCATGCAGCATCGTGGCATCGCGTCGGACGAGATCCATGAATTCGCCCGGCGGGGCGGACTGGCGTGACCGTGCACAGAGGGCAACCCCGTAGGCGCCCGCCACGCCAAGCGCCGGGGCCCCACGTACCTCAAGCCGGCGGATGGCTGTTGCCAGCCGTTCGACGTCCGTCGTTTTGATCTGCTCGTATCTCTCCGGCAGAAGCGTCTGTTCGATGAACCTGAGGCATTCGCCGTCCTCATCCCAGGTGATCGTCCGGTCGGTTGGAGCCTCCCTACCCATTACGCATCACCCGGCGCGTATTGCATCCTGGAATGCCTGCATGGCCGCCGCCTCACCCTGGGTGACGCTGTCAGGGATGTCTTTTGGGGCGACGGCGGTGCCGGCGACATAGATGCCTGGTTTGATGGTGGTCACCGGGCCGAGTTTGGGGTCCTCGGGCTGGAAAAAACCGTAATCATCCACGGAAATGCCAAATCTTTCCGCAATTTCGTCTGCACCCTGGGCCGGCTCCATGCCGACGGAGAGGACCACCAGGTCGGGAGTGAGGACCTCGTACTCTTTGGTCTCGGTATTCTCGACGGGGATCTCCATCCCGGTCCGTGTGCGGATTACTTCGCCCGGAATGCCGCGGAGGAACCGGATCCCCATCTCTTTTGCCCGTTCGTAGTACTCCTCGTAGCCCTTCCCGTAGGCGCGAATATCGATATAGCAGATGGTGACCTCCATTGCCGGATTCTT
>JBFFLM010000084.1:0-6235 GCA_041554835.1 Methanogenium sp. | reverse complement strand
TGATTGACGGGCCTTTTTGAAAAAGGCATTCAACAAATGACGAAGTAACCTTCGTCACCCTAACATGACAAAATATTGAACTGTCATCTACATATAATTTTGTAATTGTTAATCATGTAGAATACTTCCCTTTTTACCACAAATCATAACGTATACGAGAGCAGATGATCTGTATCGGAGATCACATATCATGAAAAATTCGGAGTCCGGGATTCACGCCGAACAGGCGGTCTATCTGCCTCCTCCCGAATACAGGGAATATGCCCCGTTCAAGGACTATGAAAGTTCATACCACAACTTTCTGAAAGATCCTGACGGGTTCTGGAGAGATATCGCTTCAGACCTTCTCTGGTTCAGGCAATGGGACAGGGTAAAGGAATGGGAGTATCCCTATGCAAAGTGGTTTGTAAACGCCAGGCTGAATATCACCTACAACTGCCTGGAACGCCACCTCAAAAACAACCGGCGAAACAAGGTCGCCCTCTTCTGGCACGGCGAAAACGGATTAAAGAAGATCTACACCTATGATCACCTCCACCGTGCGGTGATGCAGTTTGGAAATGCCCTGAAAAACCTCGGGGTGAACAAGGGCGATGTTGTCTGTATATACATGCCGACGGTCCCTGAACAGGTGATTGCGATGCTCGCCTGTGCGCGTATAGGAGCGGTCCACACGGTGGTTTTTGCCGGGTACGGTGCAAGCGCCCTGAACCAGCGGATAGTGGGTGCGAAGGCAAAGGTCGTCATCACTGCCGATGCATCGATGCGTCGCGGAAAAAGCATACCTCTCAAGCCCATCGTAGAAGAAGCTCTCATTCATGCACCCAGTGTCGAACGGGTGGTCGTCCTGAGAAACCAGGACCCCCCCACCTGCCTGCTCGACGACTTCGAAGTCGATTTCTATGAGATCATGCACGCTGCAGAGAAGCAGTGCCCCCCGGAGGAGATGGATTCCGAGGACCGCCTGTTTATCCTGTATACGTCGGGGACCACCGGAGCACCCAAGGGGATCGTGCATACCTGCGGCGGATACATGGTCGGAGCGTATTATACGACCAAATACGTGCTGAATGTCAAGGACAATGACGTCTACTGGTGTACCGCCGATCCCGGATGGATCACCGGACACACGTATGCAATATACGGGCCGCTTCTCCTTGGTGCCACCATCTTCATGACCGAACACACCCCGGATTATCCGGATGTCGGCATCTGGTGGAAGCTGATCGAGGAGTACGGCATCAATGTCTTTTACACCGCACCGACCGCCATACGGATGTTCATGCGATACGGCAGGGAGTGGCCGGACAAATATGACCTGAGCTCTCTGAGAATTCTAGCATCGGTGGGCGAACCGCTCAATCCCGAGGCGTTCGAATGGTTCTACAATGTCATCGGCAACGCCAACTGTCCGCTGACCGACACCTGGTGGCAGACCGAAACGGGAAGCCATATGATCACCACCCTCGTCGGCGAACCGATGAAGCCGGGATTTGCGGGAAAACCGATTCCGGGTGTCGTCGCCGATGTGGTCGATGGCAAAGGAAAGCCGGTGGGGCCCTTCCAGACAGGATATCTCGCAATAACGGAACCGTGGCCTTCGATGATGCGGTTCGTAAACGAAGACGAAGAGAAATACCGCTCCTACTGGGAATCCCCCGATCACCGGTATTACAGCACCAATGATCTAGCCATAAAGGACGATGACGGGTACATCATGATCCTTGGCCGTTCCGATGATCTGATCATCGTATCCGGGCATAATATCGGTACGGCAGAGGTAGAGAGCGCTCTTGTCTCGCATCACGCCGTTGCCGAAGCGGCAGCGATTGGAAAACCGGACGCCGTCAAAGGAAATATTGTCAAGGCGTTTGTGATCCTCATCGAAGGCACTGTTCAGACGCCCAAACTCGAACATGACCTGAAGTATCATGTCCGCCAGACCCTTGGTCCGATTGCCGTGCCCTCCGAAATCGAATACGTTGACAGCCTGCCAAAAACAAGAAGCGGCAAAATCATGCGCAGAGTCCTGAAAGCCAAAGAAATGGGTGTAGATCCGGGAGATATTACCACGCTTGAGGAGTAATCACCCAACTATTTATATACTTTTTATATCCTTTTATATACTACATGAAGCACAATCCAGAGGATTCTTTAAAAATTGAAAATATCGTTGCTTCCGCCAAAGTGGCCGATTCACTGGATCTACAGATGATCTCATCGAAGATAAAAGACGCCGAATACAATAAGAAGCGGTTTCCCGGCGTTGTCCTTCGAATGCAGAACCCGAAAATTGCAGCCCTTGTTTTTGGGTCTGGCAAAGTGGTTCTGACCGGTGCAAAGAGCATCGACAGTCTCTCCCAGGGTCTTGAGATTCTTGGCGAAAAACTCAGAGAACTTGGAATTGACATCCCCAAGGAACTTGAGTATAAAGTTCAGAACATCGTCACCTCGGCGGATCTTGGGACACCGATCAACCTCAATAAGATTGCTGTCGGATTCAATCTTGACCGCATTGAATACGAACCGGAACAGTTCCCGGGCCTGGTCTACCGCCTTGAAGAACCGAAGGTGGTCGTCCTTCTCTTTGGATCCGGCAAATTAATCATCACGGGCGGAAAACAAACGGAAGATGCAAAGAAAGCAGTAAACAAAATTCTGTCCGATTTATCCAATCTCGGATTGGTTTAATAATACCTCCCGAATATTCTCTTTTTTCCCCTAACCAACTGATTGTGCAGTATCCGAAGGTTTTTAATGATATATAGATATATTATACATACACCAATGTATTTATAGTACATTGAATAATTAAAGTTGTATTTACGGTGTAGAATATGAGGATGGAAAAAGTGATGATCTTCACGGACGAAGATGAGGAATTCTCCAATCTTCTGACGGAGATCGGTCTCAAACGCAATGTCGCCAAGGTACTGGTCTACCTGGCAAGTTCTCCCGAAGCAACGTCGAGAGACATTGAGCGGGGAACGGATCTTAGGCAGCCCGAAGTCAGCATCGCGATGCGGACGCTCAAAGAAAACGGATGGATCCAGAGCCGCGAGTCCAAGGCCGAGAGTAAGGGCAGACCGGTAAAAATCTATTCGCTCTCAAAGCAGATCAGCGAGATCATGGACACGATCGAGGAAAATAAGAGAAAAGAAGTGGAGAATCAGCTCAGGCTTATCCGCGAGGTTCGTGAACATCTCTCCCAGGTCCAGCAGCAGATTTTAGAGTGAGAGATATTCCACTCCTTCGGGAGTACCAATAACAATACTTGTTTTGTCGGTAAATTCGGTAAAAATTCCACAACTCAGGACGCCCGGCAGGCTGTTGATGGCACATTCCAGGACTTCCGGCTCTTCAATGAGCGGGAAGGTGCAGTCAAGAATCCAGTTCCCGTTGTCGGTGATGACCGGACCGTCTTTTTTAATGCCCTCACGAACAACGGGAGTCCCGCCGATAGCGGAAAGGCGTTTCATCACGACAGGCACGGCAAATGACATGACCTCCACGGGCACCGGAGCAGTGAGCGTATCCGTAAGTTTTCCCTTGTCTGCAACGACAACAAATGAAGCTGCAGCCTCGGCAACGCACCGCTCTCTCGTCTGGGCGGCTCCCCGCCCCTTGATCAGGCGAAACGCCGGGTCTATCTGGTCGGCACCGTCTATGGCAATATCGATGACATCGTATTCGTGCAGGGACGACAGGGGAATGTTGTATTCATATGCCCGGCGTTCTGTCTGAAACGATGTTGGGATGCCGGTTACCCTGAGTCCTTCACGGATGCGTCCGGCAAGACGTTCCATCATAAAAAATACCGTCGAACCGGTCCCGAGGCCGACAATGGAATTGTCCTCTATCATATCCGCGGCATAATACCCGGCATTCTTCTTTGCACGGGTCTGTTCATCCATGGTGCCGGATTGAATGCTCATACATATTCATGGGTGTGCCGCATCATTATGGTTTCATCCCGGCGCACGAAAAAAAGGGTTCAGATGAAATAGGTGACGGAGACCGTCGCCGTAACATCGATGGTGCCCGCCTCAATCGGGGTGGGGACAGGATACGACCCTGCGCCCATGTCCCTGTAAACCGCTTCCTCCGCATAGACGACCGGGGTGTAACTGCCGCCCACACTGACTTCTTTTACCCCGAGAATCATGACTCCCAGTGCGTCAGCCACGGCATCGGCATCGCCTCGGGCCTGGGTCACTGCCGCGTGCAGTGCATCCGACCGGAGTTCCTGCGATTTCTCGTCACTGAGGGTAAACCGGACGGAATGAATCTGGTTTGCACCATCCATCACGGCGGTATCAATGACCTTTCCTGCCATGGTCACGTCATCAAGGGTGACGACGACGTTGTTGCTGACCACATACACCCTCTGCTCCTTTGCACCGAAGGGGGAGTCGTCGTCCGTGGTCCTCGAGTACATCGAATAGCCGGATGTCTGGATATGATCGTCGGCAATCCCCAGTCCCTTGAGTGCGGATACGACGGCACTCATCTGTTTGGCATTCTCCTGCTGGGCGACCGTTGCATCAGGATGTTCGGTCATAACGCCCACTGTTATCATGACCCGGTCCGGAGAGGTGGTAACCTTCCCTGTTCCGGAGACATGGATGACGCGTTCATCTGCACTGTCCGTTTCAGCGCTCACTGTTCCGCCAAGGAGCAGTGCTCCAATAAGGACCGCAATGACAAGCCCTACAATCGGTTTTGCATTCATAAGTACGGTTCATTGCATTTTTATCCTAATCAACGTATGCTAGACTTCGAATTTTCCCGAAGTTACTCCTGCAGTTGCGGCACCCGGAGACTAACATAAATTTATCATGAGACTGGATAATTGAGGGTACGAGACACTTTGCCGTCGACTGCCGGAGGGTATGCGCACGAATACCCTGCCGTATTGATGAGGACATTTGCCTATGGCAACGATAATGACATTCGATGCATGGCTGACGCTGATCCTTCTGACCGGTCTCTTTGCACTGCTGGTCAGAACAAAGATACCGCCATGGGCACTCTTCGCAAGCGCAATTACGGTTGCCATGACGCTGGGCCTTGCCGGGCCCGGCGACCTCCTGAAAGGGTTTTCCAATGCAAGTGTGATTGCCGTCGCCGTCCTGTTTATCGTCGCAGAAGGGATGTATGCAACCGGTGCCATCTCACTGATTGTTGACACCGCCATCGGCATTCCCCGTAATCTGAGAACCGCACAGGCAAAACTTCTCCCGACGATCGCCGTCGGAAGTGCATTTCTGAACAATACCCCTCTCGTTGCGATGATGATTCCCGTCATCCGTGACATCTGCCGGACGAGCGGGATTGCGGCGTCACGCCTCTTTATCCCGCTCAGTTATGCCTCAATTCTCGGGGGCGCCGTCACGCTCATCGGAACATCGACAAATCTTATCATCGCCGGTCTTGTGGCGGAATATATTGCCATCGGTGACCCCAATGCACCACCCATGACGGAGATCGGCATGTTCACCCCCTCCATGGTCGGCATCCCCTGTGCCGTTGCGGGCATCCTCTTCATCATGGGATTTTCCGGGCTGCTGATACGCGCCCGTTCCGGCGATAATCCGGACCCGGGCAGGAAACGAATCTATACCGCAGATTTTCTCGTAGAAGAACGATCGCCACTTATCGGAAAGACCCTCGCAGAAGCAGGGTTTGTCCACCAGAAGGATTCAACCGTGAAAAATATCATACGGGACGGACAGGATATCCCCCTGTACCCGGACCCTGAGCTTCAGGCAGGCGACATCCTGCTGTTCTGGACGGACCTTGATACCCTCTCCCATCTATGGTCCCGTATCGGGCTGCGGCCGGCATATCTCTCGACGAAAAATGACAAGGAGCGGCACCAGAACCGGCTGCTGGAGGTGGTCGTCGCACCGGCAAATCCTGCCGTCGGGTACAAAATATCCTTCCTTCGCTGGCTCAATTCCTCCTTTTTTGCAACAGAGGTCGTCGGCATGTCACGGGGCGGCCTGCCATTGGAGACGTCCCTGCCGGATACGGTCATCCGGGCCGGCGATAGCATCATCCTTGAGGTCGAAGAGTCATTTTTCTTCGAGAGAAGGGATGAGACGCAGTTCATCGTGGAAAAGGAGCTGAGCGGGTATCATATCAAACGGACCGACAAAGTGATCACCGCGATCGTCATCACCGCCCTGATGGTCGCTTCAGTGGCTCTTCAGGTGCTCCCGCTCATCAATGC
>JBFFLM010000083.1:0-6295 GCA_041554835.1 Methanogenium sp. | reverse complement strand
GATGTGATGCTGGCTCGGTAAGTCCGACGTGTCCATACGACATGGCCGCCTGCGGCGGCTCTGGGATTACAGAAGAAGTCAGTAATGACTATTTTCAGGACCTTACCAACCGAATTCAGGTTGATTCAATCGGATTCAGCCCATCTAACTGGATTCAGGCGAATGCAACACAATCCAACCAAGTTCGACCGAGTATCTCTGCCGGATATACTCACGGAAGTTACACGCCCCGCGGGGCGGTACCATTCCGGTTCGAAAATCCGGCACATAAAACATAGGTGGTGAATAATGGCACGAATGCACGCACGACGGAGGGGCCAGTCCGGCTCCGTCCGTCCGCTCCGCTCCGAAGCACCGGAGTGGTCTAACACAGACTCAACGGAAATTGTAAAGACGATCATTGAACTGCGCAAAACCGGTATGTCGTCGGCTGAGATTGGCCTCAACCTCAGGGACAAGTACGGCGTTCCCTCGGTGAAGCTCGCGACCGGAAAGCGGGTCGAGCAGATCCTCGCAGAAAACGGCATCGCCTCCGAGGTCCCGGAAGATCTGAGAAACCTCATCGTAAAGGCACTCGGCATGCGCAAGCACCTGAGCGAGAACAAGAAGGATGTCCACAACAAGCGCCAGCTTCAGCTCACTGAGGCAAAGGTGCGCAGGCTCGGCCGTTACTACGTCAACAACGGCAAGATGCCCGAAGGCTGGACCTACAAACCCGACACCGCTGAATTCCTGATCTCCAGGTAATCAGATATCCATCCATGACGATCGACGCTGCTGCAAGCCTGCTTGCCGAACACCTGGGGACCCGGGAATTCGTGGAGGTCTACGGCCACCACGATGCGGATGGCATAGCCTCGGCTAGCATCATCACGCATGCCCTCCTGCGCAAAGGGACGAAGGTCCGGCTGCGCATCTCCTCCAGGGTGGCACCGCAGGACCTGCAGGGCACGGATGCAGTCGTGTTGTGCGACTTCGGGTCGGGCCTTGCCGACCTCTCCGACGATGTGATGGTCATCGACCATCATGTCCCCCATTTCGAAGGGCAGTACCACGTCAACCCGCGCCTCTGCGGCATCGACGGGGAACGGGAACTCTCCGCGTCGGGCGCCGCGTATATCGTCGCCCAGCACCTCGGGGACAACCGCGACCTCGTCGGCCTTGCGATGCTCGGGATGATCGGGGACCGGCAGGAGATCTCAGGCAAAAACCTCGAGATCGTCGACGAAGGGATCGCACAGAACTATATCGTTCCCGGACGGGGCATCCCCCTGTTCGGCCGGGACGTTCACGAGAAGATCTACTGTGCAACCACCCCGTACCTGAAAGGGTTCTCCGGCGACGAAGACGCCGTCACCCGTCTCATCGGGGAGACGACGATCCGCGGCGAGACGGACTTCACCGAACTCCTCTCGCGCATCGTCATCGGCATGGGGGCGCACCAGAACGAGCATGCCATGACCGCACTCTGGGGAGACACATGGGACCTCCAGCGGGGCATGGTGCACGATGCGCATTCCCTTGCGGGCATCGTCGATGCCTGTGGCAAATCCGGGTACGGCGGACTGGGCGCCTCCCTCTGCCTCCGCTCGAACGACAAGGTCGAGGAGGCCTGGGAGATTGCCCGGCAGTACCGGCTCAGGGTCATCGGGGCCCTTGCGCAGATCACGGACGCAGGCCCGGTCCACGTGATCGACGATGCCGACCTCGTCGGCGGTGCGGCCGACATCCTGGCAACGGACCTGCTCACCGCAAAGCCCGTCGCCGTGATGGCGCTTTCCGGCGATACCTATCTGGTATCCGCACGGGCGGTGCAGCACCCCGGCTGCGACATGGAGGCCATCATGCAGACGCTCGCCGCCGAGTGCGGCGGTGTCGGCGGCGGCCACAATACCCGCGGCGGAGCGAAGATCCCCAAAGAGAACATCGACTGCTTCAAAAACGGATTTCTGGAGGCCTGCGCATGATCGTGCACGGCACCATCCGCACGCGGCATGCACGGCCCGACTGCGTGGCAGGCGCCCTCGATGCAGACAACCTGCACGGGATGCAGACGCGGGCCGACGGCGGCGTTGTGGAGACAACGCTCGAGAGCACGAAGATCCGTTCAGCGATCGCATCGGTGGACGATTACCTGATGAATCTTGCAATAGCGGAGGACATATGTTGTTACATTTCTCATTAGAAGCCGACCTGCTCTTCAATGCAGCGATTCCCCCTGAGGCGGAACCGGTCATCGAAGAGAAAGTGACAGAGGCAAATACCGTACTCTTCATGAAAGGCGTCCCGAAAGACGCCGCCGACGGCGAGTACGGACAGATAACGTCCTGGGATGTACAGGAAAACCGGCTCTGTCTCAGGATAGAGAGCGGCCCGTACACCCGCTCCCACGATGCACTGCTCAGGTTCAGGAAGCAGATCGCTCCTGTCATGGGCAAGCTGCGCCTGGGAGTTCGCGGCATCGACATCCGTCATTTCTCCATCCGACTGGATGGCGACGTCAAGGAGTCGTGCATCCCGAGGCTCCCCTTCATCTCGTCCGTCGAGGCGGACGGGACGGAGTGCGTGCTCACCCTGGCAATGGAGCTTGCGGACCTCGAGAACAAGACCCCCGACCGCCTCGTCAAACTGATCGAGGAGAAGGCCGAGAATGCGGCATACGGCGGCAAGGGCGAGCACTGGGAACTCCTCTTTGAAAGCGGGAAGCGCACGGGTGCGTACGACGGCAACCCCACGGACGATATGATGGCCCGCGGGTGGATCCGTCACGGCGCATCACGCGGCCAGTGGATCTTCGCCCCGCAGGCGGTCCAGCTCGTCCGGGCGCTCGAACAGATCGCCATCGAGGAGATCATCCGCCCGCTCGGGTGGAAGGAGATGATCTTCCCCAAGCTCGTCACCTGGGACGTGTGGAAGAACTCGGGCCACGCCAAGGGCGTCTACCCCGAGATCTACTACGTCTGCACCCCCAAGTCCCGCGACCCCGCGTACTGGGAAGAGGTCACCGACTACTACAAGGTGACCGGCGAAGTCCCCATCGAGATGATCCGCGACAGAATCGACGGCCCCGTCGGCGGCATGTGCTATGCGCAGTGCCCGCCCTTCTGGCCGTTTGTCAAGGGCGAGACGCTCGCACAGGACTGCCTCCCCATCCGGGTCTTCGACCGGTCGGGCACCTCCCACCGGTACGAGTCCGGCGGCATCCACGGCATCGAGCGGGTGGACGAGTTCCACCGCATCGAGGTGCTCTGGCTCGGCACGAAGGACCAGACCATCGCGGTGGCCGACGAACTCCACGCGGCATACTCCCGCGTCTTCGAGGACGTCCTCGAGCTCGAGTGGCGTGCCGCAAAAGTGACGCCCTGGTTCATGGCCCAGGAGGGCCTCGTCGGCGTCTCCGACACCGAACGCGTCGGGACGACGGACTACGAGGCATACCTGCCCTACAACGGCAGCTACCTCGAGTTCCAGAACGTCAGCATCAACGGCAACAAGTACCCCAAGGGCTTCAACGTGAAGGTGCAGAGCGGCGAGGAGTGCTGGTCCGGGTGTTCAGGCATCGGCCTGGAACGCTGGGTGGCGGCCTTCCTCGGACAGAAAGGATTTGATATGGCAGACTGGCCGGAGAAAGTAGCCCGGCTGGTCGGCGAACCAGAGGAAGTGTTCCGGTTCCTCTGAAAAAAAATTTACAAAAGAGGTATAATTATGGCAAAACGAAAAAAGCAAGTTGGACGCAGAGTTGAAGGCTGGAAGGCCAAGAACTGGTACAAGGTCTATGCACCCGAATACTTCGAACGTGCATACCTTGGCGAGACGATCGCAGCAGACCCCGAGAAGGTGTACGGCCGTGTCATGAGGACGACCCTCGGCGAGATGACCTCGGACTACTCCAAGCAGAACACGAAGATGGCCTTCCGGGTCGTAAACGTCGCCGGCGATGCAGCATACACAGAATTCGTCGGGCACGAAGTCACCAAGGACTACCTGCGTGCCATGGTCAAGCGCCGCACGTCACGTATCGACTCGCTGGTGCTGCTCACCACGAAGGACGGCAGGAAGATCCGCGTGACCGCGACCTGCTTTACCATCTCCCGTGCCGAAATCAGCCAGGCAAAGGCAATCCGCCAGACGATCACCGAGTACCTCATCGCAAAGTCGAAGACCCTCACCTACGACCAGTTCGTCCGTGAGATGGTGCTGGGCGATCTCTCCCGCGAAGTCTTCAAGATCGTCAAGAAGATCTACCCCACCCGCCGTGTCGAAGTGATCAAGTCGAAGGGCGAAGTCTCCGCAACGGGCACCCCCGCCCCTGTCGAAAAGACCCCCGAACCGGTCGTCGAAGAGGCACCGGTCGAAGAGGCGGCACCCGAAGAGGCCCCTGTTGAAGAGGTCGCAGAGGAAGCTGCAGAGACGCAGGAGGCAGCAGAAGAAGCTGTTTCCGACGAACCTGAAACTGCCTGAACACCTGTTCAGGCGCAGTCCCTTTCTTTTTATTTTTTCGTCCCCGTTCCTGTCAGATTGCAGGGAGAGGCGGGGCAAACCATTATCTGATCCCTGACCGATTAAGCGCCCATGGAGAGCACGACGGACTTCGCGGCAGAGCGCCGGGAGACGGCGACCTTTGCGGCGGGATGTTTCTGGGGCGTGGAGGCCCGGTTTGCAGAAATCGAGGGTGTCGCTTCGACCCGCGTCGGGTATACGGGGGGGACGATGGCGCACCCGACCTACGAGGACGTCTGCACCGGAAGAACCGGCCACGCAGAAGCCGTGGAGATCGTCTTCGACCCCACCATCATCGGGTACGGCGAGCTTGTCGAGACCTTCTTTTCCATCCATGACCCGACGACGGTCAACCGGCAGGGGCCGGATGTCGGGAGCCAGTACCGCTCGGCCATCTTCTACCACTCCGACGACCAGCGAAGAATAGCGGAAAATATCAAGGGCCGCCTCGCGGACGAGGACGCCTTCGGCCGGCCGATCGCAACGGCCATCGAGCCGGCCCGGCAGTTCTGGGAGGCCGAGGCCTACCACCAGAGATATTTCGCAAAGCACGGGGGCGGGAGGGCCTGCCCCTTCTGATCCCCCGAAAGACGAAGTAACAAGAATCATAAGGTTCAGGGAACGAATCTTTCTACAGGCGTCATCATGGAGGATACTTCCCGGGAACTATTTGAGAACTGCATACTCCCTGATAATACGGAGCTGCAGGAGCATACGCTCATGACCGATCGCTGCATTGTCGTGGGGGACCGGTGCAGGATCGACTATGGCATCGACGGCAAGGATGTGATCGTCTGCGAATTCTCGTCGCTGAACGGGGACATCCATTGCGACGGAGACCTGCGTATCGATAATTTCTGTGAAGTCTCAGGCGACGTCTTCGTCAGCGAAGATGCCTACCTTGGCGAAGGGGTGAAGATCCAGGGGCGGCTCATCGTCAACGGCGACCTCGATATCGGGGACAACGTCCAGATTGAAAAGGGCTTTGAGGCGAAGGGATGGATCTCGATTCGAAACCCGATGCCGGTGATCACCTACATCGTGCTGTACCTGGTGACGCTGCTGGGCATCGAAAAGGAGGAGGAGATCAACGAGATCCTCGAGAAGCTCTTCGGCTATGACGAGGAGATCAGCGAAGTGCCCCTGATGATCCCCTCCCATTCCGTTCTTAATATGCAGACCTTCTCCGTGCCAAAATCGATGACCATCGGGGAGAACTGCCGTCTGCACGGGAATATCAAGGCAGGCTCGGTGAAGGTCGCCCGGGGCAACACCATATTCGGCAGCCTGCGGACGGATGAATCGGCGGAGATCCGGGAGGAGAACACCATCCACGGCGACGTGTATGCAGGGGGCAGCATGCTCATCTGCGGGAAGGTGCACATCCTCGGCGACGTCCGGTGCGAAAAGCTCACGCTCCATGAAGAGGCCTTCGTCGACGGGACGATCAAGGCGCCGGGGGGAGTGAAGATTGAGAGGGACCCATGTTGATACAGGATATTTTTGAGACGGAGCATATCGGGTGCATCGAACCGACGTTTGCGGACCTGACGAGCGACTACTATACGGCAGAGCTCCTCGAGCTCGAGGCCGGGGAGGGCCGCATCATCATCAGCGAGGATGAACGCCCCATAGCGTTTGCCGTCCGCACGAAGGACCAGTGGACGGCGGCAAACTTCGTCTGCCGGCCGTTTTCCCCGGAAATATTTGCCCGGATGGAGGAGCTCGGCGGGGACATCTACCAGGAGCCGCAGCAGGAGTACATGCGGGCGCTGATGGAGTACTACAACATCCG
>JBFFLM010000082.1:0-6327 GCA_041554835.1 Methanogenium sp. | reverse complement strand
TTCTTGGCGCGGGAACGCACAAACGGTGCGCGTTGCGCCCGTTTTCGCCCCGAACCATTCGACTAACAACATAGCACCCATGCCGATATAAAGGTTACTTTTTGCAGGGCCAAAAACGCCCCTTCCTACCCAAAAAATGCCACCCACGGACCCAAAAAGGGCCGAATATTGGGGTAAATTACCTTGTCGCGCAGATCGGGCTGAAAAAAATATCAGGGAATAAACCCAGAGCGCAGAAAAAATGAAGGGGATAATAAAAAATTCACCTGCGTCGTGACGCAAGTTCATCCAGGACATCCTCAAGCCGGACATCCCCTGCGCGCAGTGAAAGGAGAAGGTGAAAGATCAGGTCCGCGGATTCCTCCACCTTGCGCTCATAATTATCATTCTTCATTGCGAGAATGAACTCTGTTGCCTCCTCGCCAACCTTCTCAAGGGACTTGTCAACCCCCTTGCGGTGAGTAAGAATACTCACCACATACGATCCTTCGGGCTTTTCTTCCATCCGGTTGTCGATGACATCCCACAGCTCTTCTAATACATCACTCTTCATATCGCACCTCTTCGACATGCACATCTCTGATTTCCATCCCATAGTATCGCCGGCAGAGAAGACGGGCCTTCTCAATATTAGCCCCCCCTTTCCCAATAGCAACACCCACATCACTTCTTTTTTTCAGAAATATGACTGCAATCCGATTTTCTTCATCAAAATCAATCCGGGATATATCGACAGGCCGCATGGCGTTGGCAATTATCTCTGCTGGAGACATGCCTTCTTCCACCATTTCAACACGTTTTCCCAGGGTTTTTTGCAGCCGTTTAATATTTTCGCCGTTTCTGCCGATTGCAATACCCATGTCCCCCTTTGATATCAGATAGATAATTCGTTCAAACGGATCGTCAATGACACAGTCAACGGACGAAATATGCGTCAATTGGCGAAGTTCTTCCGAATATCTCCGTTCTTTAATAGTTAATTCAGGGTGCATTCCGCAATCGCCATAATGTTGTATACGATCAGTAATAACCCCTTGGCACTTTCCCGGAAGGCACATACGGCCTGTCCAGAACCGGGCAACACTTTATATCTTTCATTTTTAATCTTAATGCAATGTACGGCAAGAGGGACATTCCCTTCCGGTATGAAGACGACACGGTTTTACTTGAAGCCTCCCAGGAAAAAGGGTTTCTCAAATACAGACGGTTGACGAGTCAGGGCAAAACATTTGAAAAAACCATAATTACCTCTTCAGATGCCCGTCTCGTCGTCAATCCGATTGAACCGGTTAACCTGCCAAAAAAAGTAACAAATCACCTGGAAATAGAATTCCCCCCCCTCGTTATTGCACCAAACGATCAACGCACCATCCACCTCACATTTCCCGTTGAAATTGGTGTGATTGTGTTTGGCAATAAAGATATGAAGCCAGTGGACATTTTTTCCTATTGTCCGCAGAAATATTCGCTCTACGGCCCGGCCGGCGGCGGCGTCATTACCAAGTGGCACTGGAGCGAGATCTATTCTGATATTCCGGAAACGGACCGCCTCTGCGAAGGAATTCTTAACCTTCGCATCCAGAACAAGACAAACGAATGGCAGAACGTATCGCGGGTGATTCTCGACGGATATGCGATGAAAATTTATTTCAGTGACGAAGCGGTCAGAATGTTTGCACGAATGAAGCTCATGACCTCGACCATCGCAGAAACCGAATTCCAGAGCGTCACATCTCATCGTGATGTCCTCCAGAAATCAATAGAGCTGTATCACACGCTCAATATCCCCAAACTGAGCAGGGTCTTTACCATGGAATGGGGGTTTGACTGATGATCAGCATCAATACAACGGGAATCCTTGACTCCACCTTTTACGGGCCGGTGACATTCGGAGAGGTTCTCATGTTCTTTGCTATCGTGATTTTCGCAATCATCATAGCCAAATTTATCACCATCAATCTCGAACGGGGGCTCAAGGACAAAGTCAGCAAGAATCACCTGAGCCTTGTCTCAAAGGTCGTCTACTATTCCATAATCATCATCGGCCTGCTCATTGCACTGCCGAACCTTACCGGTCTCAATTTCTCGGGACTTCTTGTTGCAGGAGGAGTTCTCGGTATCGTCATAGGATTTGCCGCGCAGAGTGTCGTCTCCAACCTGATCTCCGGGATATTTTTGATCTTTGAGCACCCCATCAAGATCGGGGACAACGTTCTCATCGATGACGTCCACATCATCGTTGAAGATATCCGCATCCTCTCGACAATCGGAAAGACCTTCGATGGGATATACGTCCGCATACCGAATGAAAAGGTCTTCACCACGAATATTGTCAATTATGTCGCCAATATTGCACGCAGGTTTGAATATGATGTTGAAATCCGGTATGCAGACGATGCTGACAAGGCAATTGCCATCATCGAGAGGCTCATCGAGAAAGAACCCTTCTGCCTCAAAAATCCCGGACCTTCGATATTCGTCGATCAACTTGCATCCGATGGTGTAATGATCAAGGTACGTATGTGGGCCCCATCAGAAGTCTGGTGGGATGTTCGCACCTCAATGCTCTGGCACATCAAGGTGGCAATCGAGGCTGAAGGCATCGAGATACCGTTCCCGCAGCGCACCCTCTGGTTTCCGGAGTTTCATGAGAAGACACAGGGAGCAGTGCAGGCATTAGATGCCAAAATTTCCACCCTGCACCAGCCTGACGCGGATAAGAGGCCCATATCGCCCGACGAAGTCCTTTCCGGAATCAAATCATTCAGAGATACCACTGAAGGGTCAGAATCCGGAAATAACGGAAATATGTAAAAAAATTATTCAATTTTTGGCAGGAGTACTTTCCTGCAGAGAATATCCATTATGCCATGTTTTATGCCAAAGCTGCTCTGTTCTGCAGCGATTGAGGACTGGAGCGGGATCTCGGTCACCCCACCACCAACGGTGACGACAATCATGTCTTCCATAAATTCAACCGAAGGTGCAGACATTTCCTCAGACGGGATTTCAAGAGTGACGTAGATGAACTCCTCATCTTCGACCAGTTCATAGGGAAGACCGTCATCGCATTCATCCATCTGGAAAATGCGCGTATCCTCCCCCATACCGGTAATGATGGTGCAACCGACAAAACGTGCCGTATCATCTACCGGCAGGTTTCTGATTAACTCTTCCATAGCTTTTGCGAGTATCTTTGATACATCGTCATTGGGTTCATGTGCCATTATTATCACGCACCTTATAGAGTTGTCCATTCCTCGATACAATCCCGGCCTCTACAAGACGGCCGAGTGATTTTTCCAGTTCATCCTGGGAAATACCCGTAATCTCCGCAATTTCATCCACTGAAAGGTCGTTACTGCAGAGTGCAGTTACTAGAGTAATCTCTGTCTCGCATTCTAATATGTCTTTGCTACTGGACACAAAATCCCGGATGGCTGCATCAATATCATGCTCAATATACTCGAGACTTCCCAGGTAATAATTTCTCGAACCAAACAGATTCTGAAGGAGCCGCACCGACTGATAAAAAGCAGTCGTGGTCTCTGCCTGGTCCGTTTCCTTCGGACCTCTTTGCTCCACTTCGATTTTCACGTTGATTTTTCTCGATAGATAGTAGTATTTCCTCCTCCGCTCATCGATCCTCCAGAGGAGAACATTTTCACGTTCCATATACTGGAGATGTTCCACTACCGCCTTCGGACTGATCTCAAGGCGCTCGGATATCTCTGTTACAAAACATGGCTTCTCGCGAAGGAGCCCGATAATCCTCCGGCGGTTCCTGTTGCCAAGAACATCGAGAAGGCGGGACACCTCATCCCCTTCGATCATATTCACCTAAGGTAAGGAAAAATAAAATATAAATGTATCCGATCAGTCCACAACACGGTAATTGGGTGCTTCGTCGGTGATCAGGATATTATGCGGGTGGCTTTCGGTGTATCCTGCAGACGTGATACGAACAAACTGCCCCCGGACTTTCAAATCCTGAATAGTAGCAGAACCCGTATATCCCATCGCTGATTTCAGCCCTCCCACGAGCTGGTACAGGACTTCGGATACATTGCCCACATACGGGATTGCCCCTTCCACACCCTCGGGAACAAACTTCGTCCGACCGATATCCTTCTTCTGGAAGTACCGGTCACTCGATTCACCGCTGCTCATCACCCCGAGGGAACCCATCCCACGGTACTGCTTGTATCGGCGCCCCTTCATCGCAATCAGGCGCCCGGGCGATTCATCGGTGCCTGCAAGGAGGCTGCCGACCATCACACAGTCGGCACCTGCGGCAATGGCCTTGGCAATATCACCGCTGTACCGGATACCGCCGTCGGCGATGACCGGAACATCATAGCCGGACGCCACTTCGGCGACGCTGGATATGGCGGAAATCTGCGGCACACCGACACCGGCAACAATACGCGTGGTGCAGATGCTGCCGGGACCGATGCCAACCTTGATACCGTCCACTTCTCCGGCATACTCCTCCGCAGCCGCTGCCGTTGCGATGTTTCCGGCGATGACATCAGCACTGACGCTGTCCCTGATGTCCTTGACCGCCTTTACCACATTCATATTATGCGCATGGGCACAGTCCACCGCAAGGGCATCCGCCCCTGCTTCATCCAGCAGCACCGCACGTTCAAAGTCAAAGGGACCGACCGCTGCTGCCACCCGCAGGTTCCCATCCGCATCCCGGATGGCATTCGGGTTTCTGTGACGTTCGAGCAGATCCTGCATCGTGATGATTCCCATGAGAATGCCGTCGTCTCCGATGACGGGGAGACGCTCGACCTTGTTTGCATACATCACTTCGAGGGCTTCCTCGAGAGAGACGCCATCGCCAACGGTGATCAGCTCTTTTGTCATCACATTTTCAATATTCTCACTTGCGCGCCGTTCCACAATACCACGCAGATCGCGTCTGCTGACGATGCCGATGATCTTATTTTCCTGCATCACGGGAACACCGCCGATGTCGTGGAACCGCATCATGCGATCCACATCGGCAACCGTTGCCCCGGTCTGGACGGTCAGTACATCCCGCTCAATGATATCTTCAGCCTGCTTGACGATTTTAATCTCCTCGGCTTCGCGCGCTGCAGGCATATTCCGGTGAAGAATGCCGATGCTTCCTTCGCGTGCAAGAGCTATTGACATCCGCGATTCGGTGACGGTGTCCATTGCAGCTGAAATAATGGGGATATTCAGGGAGATATTGCGGGTAAACCGGGCACGGGTATCGGCTTCAGATGGTTCGACATACGATTCCGCGGGGACGAGAAGAACATCGTCAAATGTGAGCGCCGTCGGAACCTCCCACTTCTCACTGTACATCTGAAATCACCTGACCATTGCCATTGCTTTTTCAACGAGTTCTTCCCGGACACGGTCGCTGCGGTCGCCGCCACAGACCATGCCCCGCACCCCGATAATTTCAGGGTTAATCTCCTTCAGGGGGGCAATGTCGTCAAATTTGAGAGATCCTGCAAGTGCAGTCTGGATGTTCATTCCCCGGTTGGTGTCGGAAAACTCCCCCAGAGCCGATACATCCATGAAGTCAAAGAGCCCTTTGCCGTCCTTAACTCCCGTATCGATCATCGCCACATCGGCACCTGCCTCTGCTGCGAGGGGCGCCATCTCCATCGGTGAGATCGTGTTCATCCTCTCAAAATCGGCGTAGGCGGCAATCACCACATTCTTTTCAGGGAACTGCCATTTGACTGCCTTAACAACGGCAACGATGAGTTCACGCGCTTTTTCGGCTCCTTCAAAATTCAGGCCGACCTTGATATAATCGGCACCTGCACAGGCGGCACCGTACGCAGAGAGCGATGCCCCGCCGGGAAGAAAGGCATAATCTCCTATTGCAGCGCTCACGGGTTTTTCGGTCATCTCCTTAATGGCCCTGATAACCCATGGAAAATTGGCACCCAGCGAACCTTCGGAGGGTTTTTTTACGTCAATGATATCCGCAGCCAGTGCATATTGTGCTTCCTCAACACTGGACGGGCTGACTAATAGTTCCATACTTATTTTTGGCTACTTCCCCTAATAGTGATTACGTTAGCACATGGATTTGATTCTTGCAATCGACCTGAAAGATGGGCAGGTCGTTCATGGAAAAGGAGGGCAGCGGGAGACGTATCGGCCTCTGGATTGGGCGTTTTCCGATACTGCCGAACCTATCGGATTTCTGAAGGCGTACCGTCCGAAATATATTTATATCGCCGATCTCGACCGCATCGAAGGGACCGGGGACAATTCCGACCTGATTTTCGCATGCGCGCACTCGGTGGAGCTTTGTTATGCCGACCGGGG
>JBFFLM010000081.1:0-6386 GCA_041554835.1 Methanogenium sp. | reverse complement strand
ACGCCGGCAGCCGGCGGTCGCATCGTTCGGGTTGAGGCAGGGTTCTGCCACAATCTCGGGCGCCCCTTCGATGGTGCAGGAAACCGGGTTGGATACAAAGAAGTACCTCGGCGCGATCGGGTCGACCAGGGCCTTGTTTGCGGCAAACAGGTTCTCCCAGGAAAAGGAGATGTCCGTCTGTCCGATACCGATATCCACCATGGCGTTTCGTACGGCCTGCGCCTTAAATCCGCGGCGGGCAATTGCCTTCAGGGTTCCCAGGTGAATATCATCCCACCCGGTGTAGGTTCCCTGGGCAATGCCCTCCTTCATCGCCGACGTCGAAAGGACGACCCCTTCGATGGACATACGCCCGTAGTGGAAGTATTCCGGCATCTCCCACCCGAAATATTCATAGATGTACTGCTGCCTCCGGGTATTTGCGATGTGGTCCTTTCCCCGGATCACGTGCGTCATACCGAGCAGATGATCATCCACCGCAACGGAGAAGTTCATCAGCGGATAGAGGCGGGCGTCGCACCGGGGGTGGGGAGGGGAGTCGACCAGCCTGAAGATGGAATAGTCCCGCATCGCAGGGTCCGGGTGTTCGATATCCGTCTTCACCCGGACCGTAATCGTCCCCTCGGCATAGTCCCCGTCAAGCATCGCCTGCCACATGCGAAGGTTTGTTTCAGGGTCCTGTTCCCTGCAGGGGCACGCCACCTTTGCGTTCTTCTTCTCGCGGAAGGCCTCGGCATCACAGGTGCAGACATACGCCCCGCCGATGGAAATGAGCTTTTCACAGTACTCGTAGTAGATATCCAGGCGATCGCTCTGGTAGACGATCTCGGAGATGTCCAGACCCAGCCATTCGATGTCATCGAGGAGCAGCTGGTAATTCTCCTCGTTCACGCGTTTGGGATCGGTATCCTCAATCCTGAGGACATATCGGCCGCCGTATTCCCGGACATAGTAGTCGTTCAGAAACGACGCACGTGCATGCCCGAGATGGAGGGGACCTGAGGGATTGGGCGCAAACCTCATCACAACGCCATCCGGTCCGACATTTGAAAGCGGACGAAGACCGGTTTCCCGTTTTTTCTTCTCCTTTTTTTCGAGGAGTTCGGGGGCCATCTCTTCCAGTTTTGCACGCCGTTCTTCGGGAGACATGCCTTCGATATCTTTCAGGATCTCCTGGAGGATTGCGGAAAGCTCCTTTGCCTGCGGCCTGAATTCAGGATGTGCGCCCATGAGCGCCCCAAGAACCGGGCCTGCCCGGGGGACGTTGTTGTGCTCGACGGCGTTTCGCAGGGCATGAAGATAAAAAAAATCTTTGGGATCCACTGCCATTCAGAATCCCCGTGAGACGAAGTAATCGGTAATCTGCATCAGACAGTCTTTTTCATCGCAGTCGGGGAAGATATTGAGCATGCTCTTTGCCCGTTCGACCCGTGTCCGGGCAATGCTCCTGACTTCTTCAAGGACACCGCCCTCTTCGAGGAGGGCAATTGCCTCGTCAATCTCAGCATTGGTGAGGTCAGCTCTCCGGTATCCGGAGAGATCGATGCCCTTCTCACGGGCAAGGATTGCGACAAGCGTCTGCTTTCCCTGTCTGAGATCGGAGGCACGGTCCTTCCCGCTCTTCTCCGCGTCGGCGACGAGGTCGATGTAATCATCCTGGATCTGGAAGGCGATGCCGCTGGAAAGCCCCCATTCATACAGGGACTGCGCCTGCTGGGCACTGCAGCCGGCAAGGGTTGCACCGATGGCGGCGGCGGCGGCATAGAGCACCCCGGTCTTTTTCGAGACCATCTCGATGTACTCCCATTCATCGACATCATCGCGCACCTCAAATGACATATCCATGTGCTGCCCTTCACAGAGCTCTGCACATGCGTTGGCAAGCATCGTCACCGACCGGACCTTGGCCGCATCGTCGGCAATCGCGGTGCATATCAGTTTGAAGGCATGGGCATAGAGAACATCGCCGGCAAGAATGCCGGTCGGCTCGTTCCAGACCGTATGCACGGTCGGGACACCACGGCGTACCGCATCCCCGTCCATGATGTCATCATGGATCAGGGTGAAGGTGTGCGTGAGTTCCAGGGCAAGGGCGGCGGGAAATATCTCGTTTGCCCGGCCTTTTTTCACCATATCGGCGGCAAGCATGACCACCGCCGGACGGAGCCGTTTTCCTCCCGCCAGCAGCAGGTGTGCACTTGCCTTGTTGAGTTCCCCTGGAAGACCGCCAAATTCGCGATCCAGTGCCGTGTCGACTTCGTCCGCAACTTTTTCCAGATATGTAACCAGATCCATTTTCATCACCAGGGTGTAATTATCGTACTCTGACCCGCTGTCCGTTTCTCAGGATATGCACATCATTATTCAGGGTGTACCCGCACTCTTCCGCAAGTTTCAGGTATCCGCCCGTCATGTCAATATCACCGTGGGACGGAATTATATGTTGTGGATTGAAGTAGTGCAGGACTTCATAATGCTCCTCACGCTGGGCGTGACCACTCACATGAAGGTCGGTAAAGATACGGGCTCCCTTCATCCCGAGAAGGACCTCCTGCGTATGGCGCTGACCATAATTCATCGGGTTGGGGATGACCTTTGCACTATAGAGAATTTTATCCCCTTTTTCAATCTTGAACGGTGTCTGGTCAAAGGCAAGCCGGGTAAGGATTGCCCCCGGTTCACCCTGGCTTCCGGTGACGATCGGGACATAATTCTCCCGTCCCTCCTTCATGATCGTCCGGAACATCTTATCCACCGTACGCCGGTTCCCGCGCATGGTCATCCCGCGTGGAAACCCGACGAGCTTCATCTGCTCTGCGGTGGATGAATACCGTTCCATCGACCGACCGAGAAGGACTGGTTTTCGTCCGATCTCGTGCGCACATTCCGCGATCATCTTCACCCGCGCAACGTTTGAGGCGAAACACCCGACCAGCATGGCATTTTTATCATCCTCGTAGCAGGTCATCACATCACGGACCAACCTCTGTGCGATCCGTTCACTGGGACACCGTCCGGGGATTTTCACGTTCAGGCTTTCGACGATGAGTGCAAGAACCCCTTCCTTGCCTACTTCACGCATCCGCGCAAAGTTCGGGGGCTCACCCAGGACAGGAGTGCGGTCCAGTTTGAAATCGTTTGCATAGACGACCGCTCCTTCCGGCGTATGCAGGACGGCCATTGCGGTATCCAGGATCGAATGCTGCACCGCGATGAACTCCAGGGACAGGTTTTTGGAGATTTCGTACCGGTATTTCTTCCCTGCCGGCAGGTCGAAGACCTTGTTGTTCACTACAAACCGCTTCTCTCCCTCTATCTGCTGGCGAATCAGCGCCGCCGTATACGGCGTTGCGATGATGGGTGCATCGTAGCGGTGCGCAAGTTTCGGGATGGCACCGATATGGTCAAGGTGACCGTGGGTACAGACGATCGCCCTGACCGTCCCTTCCACGGCATTCATGATGGTATCATCAGGAATCGCCTTCATCCCAATGAGATCCAGGGAGTGCATGTTCTCTACTTCTGCATCCTCGTGGACCATGATCTGGTCCAGGCGCAGTCCCATATCGAAAATTACTATTTCCTTTCCGCAGCGGACGGCAGTCATATTTCTGCCGACTTCGTTATATCCGCCCACGGCGATTATTTCTACTTCCATTGTTTATTCCTCATTTCGCAGCATTTCGGCGGTTATGCCGGTAATGTACGTTCGTATTGATTTCAGGTCGTTCACAGTGCTCGCACCGGTAAGGTACATCGCAACGGACAGTTCCCGGTGAATCCTGCGTATCTCGCTCTTCAGTGCTTCATCACCCTTGAGAGCGGGTTTCAGGAGCGTAAGAGCCATGCCTCCCAGGTCGGCGCCGAGAGCAAGGGCCTTTGCAATATCCGTGCCCCTTCTCAGCCCTCCGGTGGCAATGACCGGTCCTCCTGCCCTGCAGGTCTCGACGACGCTGACTGCGGTGGGAATCCCCCAGTCTGCAAAATGGTCGCCGAGTGAGGCGAGCTCCGGGGTATCCGCCCGGACCCTCTCGACCGCAGCCCAGGACGTCCCGCCGATACCGCCGACATCAATGGCCGATGCACCGGCAGCGAACAGCATGCGGGCCGCCTCGTAGGATATCCCGGAACCGGTCTCTTTTACAATAACCGGGTACCGTACCGATGAACAGAGCTCGCGCAGACTTTCAAGACACCCTGAAGTGTCGTGATCCCCTTCCGGCTGAATCGCCTCCTGAAGAGGGTTCAGGTGAATGCAGAGAGCCTGTGCATCGATCATCTCAACCGCACGGTCGGCCCATTCGGCGCCATGATCCCTGAGCTGGATGATACCCAGGTTTGCGCAGAGAAAGGCAGTCGGTGCTTCTTCCCGAACGACGGAGAAGCTCTCCTCCATCTCGGGATTTTCAAGCGCTGCCCGCTGGGAGCCGACTCCCATGCCAAGACCAAATTCTTCTGCCGCTCTCGCGAGGGTAGCATTGACGACTGTCGTGTCTGGATGACCCCCGGTCATCGCGGCAATAAAGAGAGGTGATGTCAGATGGTGCCCAAGGAAGCGCTGACTCAGATCAACAGCGTCCATCGAGCATTCCGGAAGAGCGTTATGAACCAGGCGCACATCCTCAAATCCGGTCGAACCCGCTTCAATAGGCTCGTTCGCACAGATGATGAGGTGTTCTTTCTTCCGTGATGATGTGATCGTATCTTTCATTATGATATGTCCCCCTTTTCGACTGGCGGGGCTTCTACTACGAAAACCGCTTGATATGACGACTTCCGGTATTGTACTGCTACATCAGGTATGCAACGGAGCTCTTTTAGTCCTGTGTACTGGACCCTCTCACAACCGTTCCGCCGTGATCACGCCCATCCAGAAAATCACCGAGCCGTGATATGTGAAAGATGGAAGATTCCGTGCCATGCTCCGCAAGAGCAAGGAGTTCTGAAATTTTCCCTTTCATGCCGCCTGTAACATCGGTATTGTCTGACTGCCGGATGTCCAGGATATCGGCCGTTTCCGGTGTGATCACCGGCACCACTTCCCCGTCTTTCAGAACGCCCGGTACATCGGTTGCAAGACCGATGCGGTCGATCCGGATCTTTGACGGGAGAGCTGCAATCAGCTGATCCCCGGAAACGATACATGCACCCCGTTTCTGGTCCATGACCACGTCCCCGTGGAGGACCGGAACAATACCATGGTGCATGAGAAGTTCAACAGGCCCGCTGTCGAATGATGTGAGACGTCCGTTGTTTGCGATACATGCATCGAGCGGATGGATGCCGATGGCCTCCACCCCCCTGGCACGCAGCGCCTTTACCACCGCATCGTTCAGATTCCGAACGGCATTGTGGGTGATAAATATACCTGCTTTATTATTCTGATTTAAACCTTTATCAAGGTGATGGCGTTGCGCTTCCGGGTGCCCGCAGGAACCGGCCCCGTGAACGACGATGAACCGCACCCCCGGATGGGAGGCGAGTTCATCTGCGATGACCGCCAGACGGGACTCGTCAACCTTGCATTCACCGGATTTGTCGGTAACAACGCTACCGCCCAGCTTTACCAGTATGTTTTCTGTCATCTTCTGACTCCTTTCGTGCCCCTTCGGTATCGATCGTGGTGGTTATTGCCCTTCCGTCACAGCCCTCTATTGCCCCGGCAACCTTTGATTTCGAGCGTTTCGGGCAGAGGGCCACCATAGAACCGCCACCGCCGGCACCCGTAATCTTTGCACCATACGCCCCGGCGGAGCGTGCCGCCATCACAAGCCGGGTCAGCGAAGGGTGGCCAACCCCCAGTGCCTCAAGCAGTTCATGGTTGATATCCATGTACCGTCCAAGCGCCTTGTGATCATTGAACACATGCATGGATTTGAGGGTCACCGCCTCAATCGCATCGAGGATGGGATTGACAATGGCCGGGTCCTGGGCACGGAAATGCGAGACCTGCTCGACCATCTTCGCGGTCGAATGGGAGACCATCGTATTGCCGATGACGAGGTGAAAATCCTGGGGAGGCAACCGGCGCTTGGTATCCCCCATGATAAGTACGATGCCGCCAAAGGTGGAGACATAGGTGTCGGTGGGGCTTGCCCTGCCCATCTGGACCTCTTTTTCCACCTGGAAGGCGGTGTGGGCGATCTCCGTTTTCGAATGCCCCAGTGAAAATTCATCATTGATCGCCGAAAGCGTCGCAACGGTCACTGCGGCCGAAGACCCGAGACCGGATGAACTCGGCAGCTGGGAATGGATATAGACGCTTCCGTTGACCCCCATCTTCTCAAAACACAACTCAAGATAGGGAGACTTTACCCGCGGGGGATGACGGGTTTTTCTGACGGTCACGTAGACACGCGGTTTGATGCCCATCGCTATGCCGGGTT
>JBFFLM010000080.1:0-6442 GCA_041554835.1 Methanogenium sp. | reverse complement strand
GCCCGGTCCGATCACGCTGGTCTGTGGTTCCTCGACAGGCAACGACTTCGTGAACCAGGATCTGCTGTGCATCAGCGGGACGAAGACCCGCGACTGTGACGGCTCAGCGGTGGCGGGTACCACGATCAACCTGCTCAACTCGACTGGCGCAGTGATCGCCACGACCACGACCGGATCCGACGGTTCGTATGAGTTCTGCGGTCTGATGCCGGGTGAGTACACTGTTGAGGAAGTAGTGCCAGCCGGCTGGGTCGAGGTTTCATCGCCCGGTCCGATCACGCTGGTCTGTGGTTCCTCGACAGGCAACGACTTCGTGAACCAGGATCTGCTGTGCATCAGCGGGTACAAGTACAACGACCTTACCGGAGAGGCCCTCGAAGGCTGGGAGATCACCCTCTACGATATGGCTGGAATGGAGCTTGCGAGCAACTTGACCAATGAGAACGGCTGGTATTCGTTCTGCAACCTTGAGCCCGGCAACTACGAAGTCTGTGAAGGGATGGAAGAGTGCTGGATGAGCGTCGAAGATATCTGCATCGAGGTGGTCCTGGGCTGCGAAGACTCGACTGCAAACAACTTCTACAACGTGCCGCTCGCCACACTTGGCGACTATGTCTGGGAGGACCAGGACATGGACGGAATTCAGGACATGGGTGAGCCCGGTGTTGCGGGAGTGACCGTTAACCTGTACGACTGCGAGGGTCTCATTGCCACCACCACGACCGATGCGGATGGATACTACCTGTTCGCATGTCTGGAGCCAAACGACGAGACCTGCTGCTACTACGTGGAGTTCATGCTTCCCGAGGGTTACGCCTTCACGCTGCGGGACCAGGGTACGGATGATACGGTAGACAGCGATGCTGGTTCTGACGGCAAGACCGCCTGCATCACGATCGGAGCCGGCGAGACCGACCTGACGTGGGATGCAGGTATCTACATGCCCGGCGATGAGTGGTCCGGCAGGACACAGGGCTTCTGGAAGAACAACATCGACAAGTGGCTGAGTGGATGGTCGAACGGCCGCCAGGTATGTGACCAGTTCTTCGAGGAGGATGTCTCCCCCGCAGATGTATGCGCCATCTTCCCCGATCCTCCAGATTCTCTAGATCCTGAAGTTCCTGATTACTGTGACGTCACAGGACTCGACAACTGTGACGGATGGGCGTACATCTACGAAAAGTTCAACGATAAGTCGTCCGCCCAGTCCCGTGCCGGTCTGCAGATGATCGCACTGTATCTGACGGGCGAGTGGTACGAGAACGACATGGGAACGTTCTTCATCTACGAGAATGGTGATATGGTGCCCCTCTCCGAGGTCTGGGACGAGATCATGAGTTACTGGAATGCCGGAGATGAGTACGAGAAAGCAGCAAGCCTCGCCGACTACATCAACAACTACAACGACTACGAAAACGACTACGGGACGGTCTGTGATGATGGCGGTTCCTTTGACGGGAGTACCTGCGACCTTGGCTCCAAGAAGCCGAAAAACAAGTAGGTAAGTAGGTGAGAAAAAGCAAGCAACTCTCAGACAGAAGAATGTGAGTTTGGGAACGGGGGTTTGAAACGATCCCCCGAATTCTCTTTTTTTTCAGAAATTTCAGTAGTATGATTAGAGAATCATCCTCTCATCAGGTACGATTGCCTGGAGGCACACCGGCAAGGATAGAGAGGGGATGATGGCGTTTGTCACCCCGATGGCTGCGCTTGGATATGGTGGCCCCAACGTAGAAGAGGGTGGGGGGAGAGATTGTGTTGGATGGTTGACCGCGGGAACCTACCTCTCAAAATAACCGGGGGACTCTTTAAAGAATGGCTGATGATCTCTCGTATGAACCACCGGATGTAGGTGAAGAGACCCATGAATAATCATTCAAGACAGTGCAGAGATCTTCGCAGCTTTTCATCAGGGAAACCTGTTGAGTGGTATATATAAGTTTTCGATAATTTTCTTAGAATCATACATCTATTCACCGTCATCATCTTTCACGGGAGGAGAGTGTTATTCCAATATACCATCGGGAAAGTGCCGATCATTTCTTATCAGTGTATGTCCCGCTGTTTCTTTCCTCTGATTGATGGCTGTTTCCCGAAGGAAACAGGAGGAACATACATGAAACAATTGTACACACTGGCGATTATTGGAATTATTCTTGCTATAATCGGTATCTTCCCTGCATCTGCCCAGGGGGTTTGGTGCGACGGATACTGCGTCGAAGATCCGGTCAATCAGGTGCACAATCTCCGCCACCGCCCCGAAGCCCTCGGGTTTCGTATAGGCAGCTGGGACTATGATCTGGGAGGGGCCGACCATGTCCAGGGCATTGCACGGTACAATGCCGCTGATGGCACGCCCTATCTCTTCATTACGACGAGCCGCGATGACGGTGCCGAGTTGGTGATTGCGGAGATGGCCTCGCGGGATACGTCCGGAGAACGCATGCGATCCAATCGATTATTGTGGAACACCGACACCGACGATACTCCTGCACCGGCATCCGATGTCGTAATGGAGGTGTATCATTTCCCCGGCTGGAAGCATGCCGGAGGGATCGCGGTCATCGAACACTACCTGATCGTGCCGCTTGAAAACGGGAAGGACTGGAATACGAACCCGAATGGTGCACGAAAGATCGGCACATTCGCAATTTATGATATCCAGAACCCCACGGATCCGTGGCTTGTCTATGAACATTCTGCCTGGGACGAATCAATGGAGGAGACAAAAATCGGTGTTGCCGGCATCACCCGCGAACCGGATGGGAGGTATCTCGTGCTCCTCGGCGTGACGAGGGGAGGGACTTCCAACAAGGAGGTAAAGTTCCTTCGCTCGACGACCACCGAGTTGGAAACGAGTGCATTCGAGCTCGTCAATATCCAACATCCCGATGGCGACGGCCAGTTCGCAACGACGGCGGATAGTAACGTCGTTACGGACACCACGTACCAGAACTTCAATTTCGTCCGCGATTGCGACGATGGAACCCTCTATCTGATCGCGACCTACAGTACGAGCGTAGTTCCCCTTGGAGGGGACGATAAAGTCCACATGTTCCGCGTGAACTACGATGCAGGAACAGATACCTATGCGATCGATGATGACAATCGGCTCCTTGAGGATTACTTCAATTGTAAGACGTACGATTCCGAGAAACACTGTGATTTCATCGCTGCGGCAGGGACGTATATCAGCCCGAGCGGGGAGCTGATTCTCTATGCCGCCACCCATTACATGAACACGGATGGGGGCGTGGATGAGATCCCGGTGGCTGAGTTCCGCTACCGTGACGTGGCGATTCCCTCCAGCCCGCTCTGGCGGCCGCAGGCAATTCTTCCCGAATCGCACTATGAGGCGAATGAAGGCGAGAGTATCTTCTTCGATGGCACCGGGTCAAAACCCACGTTCATCAAGGGGTGGCTCGATCTGTACGAGGACGAAGGGTACACGGATTCGATGATTACGCTCGACTGGGATGATCGAACGCTCGAGAATTGGGCGGTGCTTTACCAGATAGATGGATTTGACGACGAAGCGGATTCGATACGGTTCTACACTCCCTGTCCGGCCACGCTACGCTTATACACCGAGAATAACTATGCGGGAGATTACATCCAGACGCCGTGCGGCCTGGGGGCGATCTCCTCATTGGATGCCTATGATGTCGGTGATGATATCGAGTCTGTCCTCTTCAACGGTGTCGCGTTTAATATCCTTGCAATGTGGGAATGGGATTTTGGAGCAGGGTATAGCGAAGGGAGCCTTGGTGAGACTCACACCTATGGAGATGATGGTGATTATTGGGTCTTCCTCCGGGTTACCGAGCAGGACGGCGATGCGGATGAAACCGGGGCGGCGGTGACGGTGCTCAATGTGGCCCCCACGGTCGCGAAGGGTGCGATGGACCAGCCCAACCCGGAGTTCATTCTCCCGCTCGTCCACACGCTCACCTTCAACGCCACCTTCAGCGACCCCGGCTGGCTGGATACCCACACGGCCCTCTGGTCATTCGGTGACGGGACGAACGATGCCGGTACGCTGATAGAAGAAAATGACGAGCCCGATGCCACCGGCACGGTGACCGGGTCGCATGCCTACGCGGCCCCCGGCGATTACACAGTGACTGTCACGGTCACGGATGACGATGGCGGTGCGGCGACCTCTGATGCCTGGACGGTCCATGTCGCGGATGTCGAAGAGGCGACACACGTAATGGCGGACTACATCCAGAATCTGCCGGATGGTGCCTTCAAAAAGCATGCCGACCAGCGAAAGGCGGCCTTTGCCAACATGTTCTGCGCCATGGATGACATGATCGCAGAGGAGGAGTGGAACGGATTTACGACGTCGCTTCAGAGCAACGTGAGGAGCAAGGCGGACGGACAGATCGATGGAAAGGCCGGCGACGACTGGATCACGGATGCGGATGCCCAGCAGCACATCTGCATGAAGGTCGATGATATCACGGCATATGTGGTGACGTTCTAATTATCAACAGAGACTGGCGGAAGGTGATTCATCCCTTCTTTTTTTATTTGAGTGCAGGATTCTGTGATGCGGGACGGCAGAGCGATCCTATGGTATCTCCTCTAGAAAGTTAACATGCCAATGAAAATGCCTGCAATGCAACGGGCGTGAACTCTCGAACGAACGAGCCCTCAAAAAGTGAAGATACCGGGAAAGGCGACTGAACCACGAAAAAACCATGAATGCTCATGTCAGGGAGAGGCTGATTATTATCAATCCTCTCATTTCCCATACTCTCCCATCACCCTCGTCCCCAGATACGTCCTCGATTCAACATATCTGAACGTTGCCAGCTCTTCCTTTTCAAATATGGCCCGCGTCTCAAGAGATTCCAGGGTCGGCCATTCCTCGAGCCCGATATAATCCCACTCTTCATTTGACCACCGGCAGTCAATCGTCATGATGAGTTTCATCCCGCATTCGTCCATCTGCTCACGGTCCTTTTTCATGAACGCGGCCTTCTCTTCATCAGAGAGGTCGTAAAATGCGTCCTTTATTTTGGCGAAATACAGCCTTATAATTGGTTTGATCTCAGGTTTCGTCTCTGCCTTCATATCGATAGCACATCCCCTCCACGCTGTTTAAAATGTTCCACGCTTTCATGTCACATGAAATGCATGTCTGATGATAATGGAATCGATGACTTGGTATAAAAAATCTGAGAGTGATATACGTTTAGGACTCCTGACCCGGTGAGAGCTCTTGATCATCGCCCTTCCCTTCGTGGGCGTCGGGCTCCTTCTTAGTGCACTGACAGGGGTGCCCGGTTACACCCTCCTCCTTATTCTGCTGATTCCCTTCCTCCTCATTGCCATCCCCGTCGCTCTCCTCCTCCTCCTCCTCCTCCGGGTTCCCTTCGAGGCCTTCCTGCGCTACTACTCTCTGCTCGTACTCGGCCGCATTGCACCTGAATATGCCCTTGTTCCGGCGGCCGTTCAGGAGTCCCCTTAATAATAGGTATATTCGCCGGGTACCGGTGGTGGTTGGTTTGAATAAGAAATCATTATCACCAGAACCAGGAGATAGGCAACAGCCAAAAACAGAAGAATCCCAAGGACGGTGAGAATCTTATGTTCAATCGGTCTCCCGGCTTTTCGTGCCCGGTAGATCTCCATCACCGAACACCCGAAGGGATACAGGATGATGCCCCAGGCAGCCATGTACACTTCACGGAGGATAGTATAAGGGATGAAATACAGGTAATCGACATCCATATCATATTGAATATACGGCGCCCAATAGACGAGATTTATCAAAAAAAGCCAGATAATGACCGCGATGCCGATCTTCCACCGGTCGGGTTTGAAAAAATCCCATAAAGTCATATTTAACCGATAATTCTGTGGTGCTATTAATTGAATTTTCCTCCTCTCAGGGGAGGTAGGTTCGATGAGACTTCTTTATAATAGGTCCAATCCCCTTGCATCGGTGGGGGCTGATTCGAATAAGAAATCAATATCCCCTGAACTAGAATGTAGGCAATGCCAAGAAATAGGAGAATCCCGAGGGCGGTAAGGATCTTATTTTCAATCGGTCTCCCGGCTTTTCGTGCCCGGTATATCTCCATTACCGAACACCCAAAAGGATACATGATGATGCCCCAAGCGGCCAAGTACACCTCATAGAGGATAATATAAGCGATAAAATACAGGTAATCGATATTGCTGCCGAGATCATATTTTATATACGGTGCCCAATAGAGGGGAGTTATCAATAAAAGCCAAATAATTACCCCGATGCCGAACTTCCACCGGTCGAATTCGAAAAAATCCCTTATAGTCATTTTAACCGACCTCTCTGTGGCAGAATTAATTGAATATTTTCCTACCGTATGATAAGGTAGTTGCATAATCGTAAGATAACTATTACCATGCCCATAAGGGACGGGCACCTTCACACCAATTACTAATAAAT
>JBFFLM010000079.1:0-6473 GCA_041554835.1 Methanogenium sp. | reverse complement strand
CATCCTCTGTGAGGACGAACACACCTCCGCCAAGGTCATCCTCGGCATCAGGGACCGGACAAAGGCGAAGATCATCTCCATCGCCGACCACCCAAACTATGAGCGGTTCCTGCGGTTTGCAGGAGCAGAGTATGTGCTCTCACCCAAACATGTCACCGGAAAAAACATCGCCCGCCATGCCATACCCGGGCCGTATTTCGAGACCCTCTACGACGAGAACCCCTACTGCAGCCTCCATTCCCAGGCCGAATGCGCATCAGACGACAGAAAGAAGATCTTCATGCTCCCGATTCTGGAGGGATATACCTGCGTCGGCATGACCATCGGCGATCTGAACCGCAACAACCGGTTCAATTTTGAGATCCTCTCCTACTGGAAGGGCTCGGAGTTTGTCATCAGGCCCCGCGAGGACGATGTAATAGACAAATCAACGATGCTCTTCGTGCTGGGGGCGGAGAAGGCCATCCTCAACTTCCGGTTCAATGAACTGAAACGGGGGATAGAAGGCGGATATTTTGCGGTCATCGCGGGATACGGGAGTATCGGGGGCATCGCCCTCGGGGAACTGAAGAACGAAGGCATCGAGGCGATCGCCATCGACCCGTATGTGGAGGACGTCCCCGGCATCCATGAAAATGCGGAGTCCGAGGATGTCCTCATCAGGGCGGGGATTCGTGAGGCATCGGTCTGTATCATCTGTACGGATGACGATGATGTGAATATCTTCACCACCCTCATGGCCCGCAGCCTCAACCCCCGGGTCCGCATCCTTGCCGCCGCCCATGTCCCCGAATCGGTCGATAAGCTCTATAAGGCAGGGGCCGATTATGTGGCCGACACCCCGACCCTCGGGGGCATCATGGCAGCAAACATCGTTCTGGCCGATCATATCCATCTCCTCATCGCGCTCCCCGACGGGCGAAAGATCGCGGCGGGATATATCCAGGAGAGGGGAGGGTTTTCCATCGATACCCTCCAGAAGGAGACGGGCGTCCAGGTCCTTGCCGTCAGGACGCGCCAGTCATCTCTCGTCCATCCAGACCCCGGCTATGTGGTGGAAGAGGGCGACGAGGTGATCGTGGTCGGCACCAAACCTGCACTCAGAAAACTCATTAAAATCACCTCAGGAGAAAGCATATGACACCCACTACCTGTCAAATCGGATGTGAATGTGAACGTATCGAACAGATGATCCGCCATACGCTCTGGTCCTCAGGTGCAAAAGGGATCGTCATCGGGGTCTCCGGCGGCGTCGATTCGGCCCTTGCAGCAGCCCTCTGTGCCCGTGCCGTCGGAGGAGGAAATGTCCTCGGCATCTCCCTCCCCTCGGAAGTAACCCGAACGGAGGATATCGAGGACGCCCGCAGGCTCTGCGAGCTCTTTGCCATCCCCTTCAGGGTGATCCCCATCGCCCCCTTCCTCAGTGCCGCCGCCGCGATGGAGGACTACCAGGAGACGCCGTACCTGAAGGGCAACCTCATGGCACGCATGCGGATGACGCTGCTCTATTATCATGCCAACCGTCTCGGGGGGCTCGTCTGCGGCACCTCCAACAAATCCGAGTACCTGCTGGGGTACTGCACCAAGTACGGCGACAATGCCGCCGATATCCAGCCCATCATCCACATGTACAAGTCACGTGTCTATGAGTGCGCCCGGGAGGTGGGCGTGCCCGCGTCCATCATCGAAAAACCCCCTTCGGCAGGCCTCTGGCCCGGACAGTCGGACGAGAGCGACATCGGCTTTACCTATGCCCAGATCGATGCCGCCCTCTCCGCTCTTGAGGGCAACGGGTGGCAGGCGCAAAACGCCACCGAGGAGATGATCCTCGGCAAGGTCAGGGCAAGTATGCACAAACGCGTCCCTGCCCCGAATCTCCTCAATGAGGGCTAAAAAAGGTCGGGGTAGTCCTCGGGACGGTTGAGGATCCCGGCGATATCCGCCGACCCGACGAGATCATAGATGGGCCGGCCGTGGGAGATGCCGTAGTCCGGATATTCGATTGCATCTTCGAACCGCAGCACCGGATGCGAGGGGTAGAGGGGGTTCTTCTCCCATCCGGAGCACATCTCGTAGAACGCCGCACCCCGCAGGCCCTCGAAGGGGGCGTAGACGCTTGCAAAGGAGTCGGAGACGAGGTTGACCATGACAAGCTCCTCGTCCGTCGGATTGATGGTCACATGCCCGTATCCCGGCGGGATGAGGACCACATCGCCTGCTGCCGCCCGCACGACCACCGCATCGGAGCAGTCCTCCTTCTGGAGGAGGTAATGCGCCTGGCCGGCAATGACCTGGTAGAGTTCGGTATACCCGGTACCGGCGGGATTTTCCGGGTGATAATGCCCCTTTGTCTTGACAAACTCATTGCAGAGCGTCGCAGGCGGAATGACCGTCAGGTCATACCGGATACGGTTCTCTTCAAGCCAGAGACGGTCAGCACCGGTCCGGGCAAGACTCCGGTACATAAAATAGAGCGGACCGGATGACGGGCAGTCCCCATCCGCGAGGACGTCCCGCATCGCATCCACTGTTCTTTGCTGCGGTTCAGGCAGGGGGATATCGGGAAATATCTCCATTACTCATTCTTTTTGCGCTGCGTGTATAGATAATATCCTGCTCCGAGGACGACGAAGAGCACGAGGATGATGACGATCGGATTTGTCAGGGTCGACATCAGGCCGGTCACCTCGGTGATCTCGATCTGCACCTTCACCGGGTCGGAGATCAGGCTGTTGGAGAGCGCGTCCTTATACCGCACCTCTGAGTCGAGGCCGTAGGTCTTGATCGTCGCATCCTTGTCGACGATCACTTCATACTTTGCCACCGCACTCTCGCCGGGGGCAATGTCACCCAGGTAGGCGGTGTCATCGTTGCTCGTGAACGGGTCGACGGCGCTGAGACGGGAGACGGCGTCATAGGCGGTGGCACCACCGACATTGCGGTAGGTGACCGTTACGATGCCGGTCTCACCGGGACGAAGCCCGGATGCGGGCGATTCAATCTCGAACTCGATCTTTGCACCGGTGGTGACCCCCATGGTGATGGGCGACGTGGTCAGCCTGTCCCCGTCCTGGTTCTGGTAGCTTGCCAGGATGCTGAGGGGGTAGGTGGACTCTTCCGCGTCAATCGATGCCGATGCCTTGAAGGTCGCGGTCACCGTCTCGCCGGGAGCAAACTCACCGATGAAGTAACTGGCGTCGGTCGGGATGATCGGGCTTCCGGATACCCGCTGAATCATCAGGGTCGCCTCTTCTCCGGTCTCATGACCGGCATTTTTCACGGTCGCGACGATGTACCCTTCAGTCCCGACATTCAGGTCCTGCACCTCAAGCGAGAGGACTTCAATACGGACATCCGGTTTGATCACGATCTCGAGAGGGAGGGTCTCGGTCTTGTCCTTGTAGTAGTACCGGACGGCACTGTCGCCCAGGTCCTCGGCGTAGTACAGGTAGGTGTACTCGAGGGTCACGGGAAGGAGGTAGGTCCCTGCTGCGGCGTCCTTCTCGGTCCGGATTTCAAAGGTCGCAGACGCGGACTTGCCTGCGAGAACATCGCCGACCAGCTGCCCGCTGGTCTTTACCTGCACCGGTGCACCATCGCTGTCAACCGAGACGAGGACGTTCTTTGCGGTATTGGGACGGTCCTCCTTCGCAGGCGTAGATGGGTCCTGCGACTGGAAGTCGAGCGTTGCGGTATTTTCTATCTTTATTGTGATGGCAGAGTAATCGTCGGGATAGTATTCATCGCTCCCTGCGACGCTGACACGCATCTCGGGAGGCCCTGTGGAGATCTTCTCCGCGGCCATCGCCGGGGCGCATATCATCAGTATTATCGCAATTGAGAGGATTGCAAAGCGTTTCGCATTCATAATATTACCTGTCGTCTTTGTTGTAACAACATTTAATAGGGCTCCCCGTATATATTCCTATGCCAATGGTGAATACTGCCAAAGATATGGGCCCCGTAAAGGAGCACCTGAAATCCCTCGGGCTGACCAAATATGAAGCCCTCGTCTATATTGCTCTCCTCAGGGTGGAGAGCGCCTCTGCAACGGAGATCCATGAAATCTCCGGTGTGCCGCGGGCATCGGTATACCCCGTGCTTGACAAACTGATGAAAAAGGGACTGGTGAGTGTCTCGAACACCACACCGAAACGCTTTGACGCCGCTCCCCCGGACGAGGGCGTGGAACACCTCCTCCGGCAGATCGAACGGGACGCCGGCGCGGCAAAGGAGGAGCTCATAGCCATCTACCGGTCCCGCGAGGACCACGAGGGGAAGAAGCAGGAGATGATCTGGACACTCTCCGGACGGGAGAACATCGAGAACAGGATCAGCGATATGTTCTCCAATGCGGCATCGTCGGTGATCATCTTCGCCAGCCGCGACCTCATCACCCCCCGCATACTGGACCTCATCGCACAGGTTCCCAAGAAGGTCTCCATCGATCTTGCCACCAACGGCGCCTTTGCTCCCGGAGAACTCCCGGACCAGGTCCGGGTCCGCAGTATCGAAAACCTCATTGAAACCGGGATTTTGCAGGGAGACCAGATGGCAGGAATCTTCATCGCCGACCGGGAGCGGGTACTCCTGCGGCTGAATGGCGACGAGACCGCACCGAGCGCCCTGTACTCGGAATCACCCGCGTTTCTGCAGCTCTTCCTGAACTACTGGAATCACATCATCACCAGCCTCTTCTCCTGATACCGGCATCCGTGCCGCAAATCCAACCAAATATGTTTTACCGGAAAGGGCCACATTACTCTTAATGATCCCCGGAAGAGCGCAGGAAATCGTGCAGTGGATACTGAATGCAGCAGGCTATGACGTCGATGAGGGGGACGGCCGTCATGACCTGTCGGCATTCAACGAGAGGGAGTGTGTCGTCATTCTCTGTTCCGATGAACGGGACCGGATTGATGAATTTGCATGGCTGAAATACCGGATCAACACCGACGGCGGTCCGCAGGAGTGCAAAAAACTGCTGGTGACGGGTGCAGCCGGCGTGGATACCGGCACCTGCACCGTCTGGAATGAAGAAGAACTCGCCCGGCAGGCGGCCAAGGCCACCCACAGTTATGTCCGGGGAGAACGGCCCACCCTGACCTTCGAGGCCCCGGCCGGACGCCGGGTGGTGAGCACCGTCGAAGAGGAAGAAGAGACCATCGATATCCCGCACCTTCCCGTTACCATCACCCAGGAGAAGGCGGTCAGGATTGCAGGAGTCAAGGGGACGGCAGAGTGCCGCTTTATTCCCTACTGGGTCTACGAACTGGAGAGCACGGGCGAGAAGATATACAAGACCCATATCATCTCATTCGAGAAGAAAATGACCGGCACTCTTAGTGCGATAAACGGTCTTCCCGGCGACTTTACGGCGGAAATCATCGATAATACCCCCGTTCCCGCCTCTTCCCAGATCCTTACCCCGAAATTCTCGAAAAAAGAGGCGGCGGAACAGCTGGTGGAGGGTCTCATCGACGATCTGACGAAGACCGTCAGGGTCAGCCAGCGCGAGGGGGATACGATCTGCTACGAAGACCGTGAATTCAGCCCCGAGCGCTCCAACATCTCGGTCGAACTGAGCCTCGTCTATGTCCCGGTCTGGCAGATCCGTGGCAACCGGATCGTCGAGGTGAACGCCTATACCGGCGACATCCTCGAAGTCCCGATGGATGACGGGGTGGAAGTCCTCTAAGGGAGGAAGCAAACGGATGATCACGGTTATCGGGGGAGGGCCGGCAGGGAGGCTCGCCGCCCTGCGTCTTGCCGCATCCGGGCGGGAGGTCCGCCTCATCGACGGCCGTCCCGAGGGGCTCGGCGGCCAGTGCCTTCATCACGGATGCATGGTCATCAATGCCCATAACGATGCGGCAAAGACGGTGGAGGCCGCCCGCAGCCTTGCAGCCCTCGGTATTCTCGACCATACTCCTCTTCTCTCCTACGGTGCCCTGAAGGCCGGGATGGCAGACATACAGGAGACCATTGCCGCCGTCATCAGAAAAGAGACCCTTGAGGCAGGAGTCGAGGTCATCCGGGCCCATGCCACCGTCGACGGGAAGGAGGTGTTTCTCGACGGGGAACGCGAGACCGCCTCCGAAGCCCTCCTGATTGCGACGGGGTCGCGGCCTCTTCTTCCCGCAATTCCCGGTACCGGCCTAACCGGGGTCTATACCGCCCATACCCTCCATCGCCTTCGCCACCTTCCTGCACGGATGGTGATCATCGGAGGAGGGGTTGTCGCCTGCGAATATGCGTATGCCTTTGCCGCCTACGGGACCGCCGTTACGATGCTGGTGCGAAGCGAACTCCTCCGCTCGTTCTACCCGCATCTGCGGGCGGAGGTGGGCAGGGATCTTGCCGGCGTGGAGATCATGGAGCACACGGCCCCTCTTGCCATCGAGGGCGATGCCACGGCAACCGGGGTCCGCATCCGTACACCTGCGGGCGTTGAGACGACGCTCCCCTGCGAT